>CALHRC010000201.1 GCA_938038265.1 uncultured bacterium | reverse complement strand
ACGGGAGACAAAGGCTTTTAACCGCCGCAGGTAAGTTTCAGGGTTAGTGTGTAGGGAGCGGGCATGGCTGGCGTTCCAGCCAGTTAAAAACAAGTCTTTGTTATCATGGGGGATGGCGTCATAGATTCTTTGCGAATGTTCGGGGCGGGTATAGACATCCGCTTGGCTGTGCACTAAAAGCAAGGGGTCTTGAATTTGTTGGGCGGCTTGGGTTAGGTTAATTTCGTCAAATGAAAAATTCCCCCGCCACTGTGCCCAAAAGCGCGCTATGGGCAGCAAAGATAAGACGGCTTTGCCATAGAGAGCTACGGCGCGCTCTTGGATGATTTGCTCTAACGAAGAGTATGAGGAGTCGGCCACTAAAAAGGCAAAGCCGCTTTCTTGGGCTGCGGCTAATATCACGGTAGCTGCTCCCATCGACTCGCCAATAAGGCCGATTTGGCGGTTGGTGAGGCCTGTTTTGTCGCGTAAGAGCGCCACGGCTTTTAATAGCGCTGTATGTTCATAGGCGCCATAGGTACATTTTGTTTTGTCACTTTCACCATGGCCGCGGGCGTCATACACTAAAATTTGGCAGCGGGCAAAATGTTTGGCATAGGGGATTGCTCCCCAGCGGGTACTGGTAAAGCCATGGTGCACAATGAGGCCACAGTCTTTGCGTGGGCCGGTAAAGAGCCAACCGCGGTGGGTAATGCCATCTGAAATGAACTCAATATTTTGTGGTTGGGGCATGTTCAGTTGTGGCAGGTCAGGTAGGTTGAGTCGTTGCTGGTCTTCTGTAAGTGTTTTTATTTTGGGACTAATAATTTCACTGGAAAAATAGAATCCAGCGGCGAGGTACGAAACTACCAGCAAGACAATAATAATAAGGGTTAATTTTATTTTGCGCGGCGACATAAAGCTAATATACCCAGAGTGTTGAGCGGGTCAACCATCATTTAAGGGTGTTTATTTAATAGCCAGCGGGGCTTATCGTTAGTATATTTGGGCTAAAAAGCAAGAAGGTTTTATGGCACATACAGTCTTAGAAAATTTACCGCTGGCGGATGTACAGAGCAGCGCTGATACCCGAAAAATCAATATCAATAAAGTTGGCGTTAAGGGGGTGAGACATCCCTTGCGTATTAAAGACCGAACCGGTGACGAACAGCACACGATTGCTGAGTTTAATATGTATGTTTATCTGCCCCATAATTTCAAAGGAACACACATGTCCCGTTTCGTTGAAATTCTTGAATCAAAAGATAAGTATTTGTCGGTAAAATTATTTCAGGAGATGTTGCCGATAATGATCCGTCGGCTGGAGTCAGAGGCAGGCACCATCGAGATGAAGTTTCCCTATTTTGTCAGCAAAAGCGCTCCCGTGTCGGGAGTTAAAAGTCTCATGGACTACCAGGTAGAGTTTATTGGGCGGATTGATCACCATACCAATGAGCTTACAATTAAGGTAACTGTACCTGTTACCAGTCTTTGTCCCTGTTCTAAAGAGATATCCAAATATGGCGCTCATAACCAGCGATCGCATATCACCATTGCTGCCACAATTGCGCCTGAAAGCGATATTCTTTATATTGAGGATATCATTGATATGGCAGAGCAGTCTGCCTCATGCGAGCTTTATGGTCTGCTCAAACGCCCGGATGAAAAATATGTTACTGAAAAAGCCTATGAAAATCCCAAATTTGTTGAGGATATTGTACGGGATGTCGCGCACTTGTTAAATAAAGACGAGCGGGTTGCAGCTTATGTGGTGGAAGCAGAAAATTTTGAATCCATCCACAACCATTCAGCTTATGCCTTAATTGAGCATGACAAACGTTTGTAAGATCTTTTGCCAAGTGGATGGTACTCTCTTGCAATAGGTGCTGTTTGAAGGGGTTTAGGCTATTGTAAGGCAATGCTTTAAAGTTTGCTTTTTTCCGCAAATTGCTTTGCTATACTCAAGTTTTTTTCCATTACGGCAATAAGATCAAAATCTTTGGGGGTAAAAATATGTTCTACCCCGGCTTTTTGTAATTCGTGGAAATCACTTTCGGGAATAATACCACCTACCACCACCGGGATATGTTCTGCGGCCCCATATTTTTGTAGTTCAGACATTACCTGTTTTACTATTTCTTTATGCGAGCCTGACAGGATGGAAAGACCCACGAGGTCTGCATTTTCTTCTACCGCAGTTTGGACAATTTCTTCAGGGGTGAGGCGAATCCCAGAGTAAATGACATCAAAACCAGCATGGCGGGCGGCTACAGCAATCATTTCAGCACCGTTAGAGTGTCCATCAAGGCCGGGTTTGCCGACAACCATACGGGGCCGGTGACCAAACTGGGCAATAAAATTTTCCACTTGTTTACGTAGGCTGGCCAGGCGATCTTCAGTAAGGGAAAGTTTTTGCCCTTCCACACCAGTAAGCGGACGATATTCCCCAAAAACTTTGCGTAAGGTATCAGCCCACTCACCCGTGGTTACCATTGCTTTGGCACATTCAATGGAAGCGGGCATAAGATTTTTGCCGGCGCGGGCATCTTCTTCTAATTGGGACAAAGCAGCTGCAACTCGGGCAGTGTCTCGTTTCGTTTTGACATCCTGCAATAGTTTAATAGCGTCTTCAGCAGCGGAAGTATCAACTTTAAAAATGCCGCTGTCTTCGCCCGAGAGCAGTGGTGAGGGTAAACCATCCGTAAAAATATTGCGGCCAACCACTTTAAGCTCGCCAGTCATAATTTTACTTAAACGCTCGGACTGGCTTTTCACCAATTGGGTTTTCATATAGCCGCTTTTGATGGCTTGCACCGCGCCGCCCATGTCGAGGATTTTGTTAATTTCTTCCCGGGCTTGTTCTTTCAGTTCAGCTACTTTAGATTCAATAACTTTAGAACCATCAAAAATATCAGGATATTCCAATAAATCGGTTTCATACGCTAAAATTTGCTGCAGTCGCAAACTCCACTGTTGGTCCCAAGGGCGGGGCAGGGAAAGCGCTTCGTTCCAGGCGGGTAATTGTAGCGCCCGGCAGCGCGCCCGTCGCGACAGTGTGACCCCGAGAGTTTCAATTAAAATGCGCCAGGCATTGTTTTCGGGCTGTTCTTCGGTTAAGCCCAATGAGTTGACTTGTACCCCATAACGAAACCGGCGCATTTTGTCATTTTTTACCCCATAGCGGTCGCGGGTAATTTCATCCCACAGTTCACCAAAAGCGCGCATTTTGCACATCTCTTCAATGAAGCGCATGCCCGCATTGACAAAAAAAGAAATCCGCCCTACTGCACTTTCAAATTCTTCTTCATTAAAACATCCCCTCTGCTTAATCGCATCAAGTATGGCAATTGCTGTTACCAGAGCAAAGGACAATTCCTGTATTGGAGTAGCCCCGGCCTCTTGTAAGTGGTAGCTACAAATGTTGGATGGATTCCATTTAGGAATATTATGCAGGCAGTACTCGTACATATCGACGATTAGTTTTATAGAGGCTTCGGGGGGGTAGATATAGGTACCGCGGGCGAGATACTCTTTTATTAAATCATTTTGGGTTGTACCCATCAAGGCGGATGGACTGACCCCGCGTTCTTCAGCTAAAGCGACGTAGAGGGCTAAAAGCCACATAGCTGTACCGTTGATGGTCATTGACGTATTCATTTTTTCGATGGGAATTTGGTCAAACAGAATGCGGAAATCCTCAAGGCTGTTGATGGGTACGCCGACTTTGCCCACTTCGGGCAGCGCAATGGGATGATCGGAACTATAGCCACACTGTGTCGGCAGGTCAAAAGCAATTGACAGGCCGGTCTGGCCCCGGCTTAACCCGTTGCGAAACAGCTCGTTGGTCGCTTTAGCGTTAGTATGACCGCCGTAGGTTCTGAATATCCACGGTTCATCTCTGATAATTTCATTTTCTTTATTGTACAACCGGTGGGCTTTTTTTTCCATGTGGTGGCTCCTGTGGTTTTAAGTCTCAACGGTACTTATGAATAGATGAACGGGGTTAAAATTCTGTCGGTCGAGAAATTTTTGGTTGGGTGCAAAATGCTTGGGCAAGTACTATCCCCCCGAGTATTATGAACCGCCTGGCGCTGGTACTTTTCGACGGCTGGCTGCTCATGGATATGTAAGTCCCCGCGATTGCCAGAAAAAAATGGCGCACTTACAGCCTTTTTCATGAACCTGACTGGTCTTACTAAACAGCTTGTAAAGAGTTTAGGCTTGAGGCAGCGTCTTACAGGATGTTGAATCCGGGGAAAAGATACACTCAAGCGGTTTTAGCTAATCGCTATCCATAGAAGCGTTCGTGTGAGTTCAAGCAGTCCCGTAATCTTTGTGCTCCCGCAGCAGAATGCGGGCAACGGTGTGACTGCAGGCGCTTTATCTGGCGGATTTCAAGAGCCAGCTTGCTGACCTGCCAATCGTGGCATTGGTTGACCGGTTCGGCCCGACAAACATACCTTATCCGATACCTCCGGTGGGGAATTCCCCATCAAAAAACCATCCCCCAGGCGACATAATACAAGTTTTTGAGTCACTAAAAAACCCCTGCAGGCAGTTATTCGTTTACAGGATTGCTGGGGGTTTACTGCTGCTGGGTTTATGTCTTG
>CALHRC010000200.1 GCA_938038265.1 uncultured bacterium | reverse complement strand
TTTTTAGTTACTAAAAAGTTGCATTATGTCCCATGGGGGGATGTTTTTCTTGATGGGGAATTCCACATCAAGCACTGTCCGACAGGGGGTGTCGGATGGCGCTTTTGTCCGACACTTTGTGTCGGACGCCATTGTGCCCAGCGGCAAAGGGGTTCGGGATGGGGAATTCCACATCATAGTTCAGGAATTCAGGAACAGTTGAGGGGGCAGAGGTATAGAATTCCACACCGGCAAATAATTTACTCATCCATTTTTTTGGGGGGGAGCCGAAAAGGCCAAGGGCGGCGGCAGGGTTGAGCGCATGTGCGCGAAAACCGGTGGCGTAAGCCAGCCGCCGCCCGGTGCGAAGCATGGCCTTTGAGGCGCGGGGGCGGATGCGCCCCCGTACTTACTGCTGTAATAGTTCAAAGCGATTCTTCTTTATCCCCTGTATCGATAACCTTTGCCTGCGCGGTAATATCTTTCTCAAGGCCCAGCTCAACACGATCATCAGGATTATTGGGATCCAAATGTGCCATACGGCGGATTTTCTGTACTGTGAATACCAGGCGGATGAGTTTATAGGTAAGATAACCCAAGAGAAAAAGTAACAACAAACGCCAGAACACAAAGTCTCCCGCGGTTTACTCCTGGTTAGAATGTACCTGCTGCAATTCATCCATTAGCTCTTTCAAGCTCATTTTTTTGCCTTTTTTTATCAAGCCCTCGCTTTTAAGGTGTTCTTTAATCAGCAGGTTATAGTAATCGGATAGTGCGGAGTTGAGAGTGTAGTAATCAAATTTTTCTAATTTTTTGCCCGACTCTACCGCATCATAGAGAGACATGATATCGTCGAGGGTTGACCCGCTAAAATTTTTCTCTAAAGTACTGCGAAAGCCTGCTCTTATATCCTCAGAGCTTTTCTTTTTTCTGATTTCTTTCATCAGATAATTAATTACCAAGCTATGCTTTTCACGATCTGCAATGGACTTTTTTAGGTTCTGTATCTGCTCTGGGCTGACTTGGTCTGCTAGAATATTACTTGACTTAAGAAATTCTTCTACTTTGTCATTGAGATAGCTTTCGGAAAAGAAAAATTGCGAGTCTTTTGCAAACTGCTCCAAAGCACGGCTGAGCTCCATTTTAAGACTTCTTTTGTTAAAGAATGCTTCCAGATCTTTGTGGATTTCCTCTCTAAATTCTGCGACAGTTTTGGCGGTGGCTGAATTTCTCTGTACCCATTCATCGGTAATTTCGGGCAAAATAACCTTTTGTACTTTCTTGACGGTCAGTATCACAGTGTAGGGTTTGTCGTCTTCTTGGTTGTTAGGGCGCGTTACCGGAGTTCGTTCATAGCGCACTTCGGTGCCCGGCACTGCCCTGGCCTCGAGAAGTTTCTGTTCCAGTATTGGATCAGAACTCTCCTGACCGAGGATCATTTTATTGTCTATCTTGGGCTCACCCATAGGAATGCCATCAACAAGAATCTCGTAATCAAAAATAATCTGGTCACCTTTTTCAGCAGGCGTGGATTTATCTTCGTAGGTTGCCTTTTGCAGGCGCAGGACGCGCAATGCATTATCATAGTCATCTTCTGACATCTGAAAGATATTCTCTCTAATGGTAGCTTCTTTGAGTTTGCCGGGTTTGATATATGGCGGCAGATCGAAAGTAAGCTCAAAGGCGTATGCATCACCCTTGAGATCAACATTATCAAGCGAAATAATGCTGTAAAACCCGTGTTCGCTCTTTGCCGCAATCTGATCCACACAGCCAATAACTGCCTCATGCAGAGAATCTAACATCAACTCGTCGGCAAACTTCTGGCGGATAATATGCAGGGGTACCTTCCCCGGTCGAAAACCGGGTACTTTAACTTTCTTCTGTAGCTTTTCCATTGCCCTGATCCGGGCTTGCTCTGATTCTTGTGAGGTGGTACGCACCTTGGCTTTAAGTCTGGTGTCGTTTATTTTAGTTATATTTATGTCTGCCATGAAAATTGCCGATAATGAAATGTGTGGTTGATGGTAATACTTGCCATCTTACCGCAGGCATATTAGATTTTTTACACAGGCAGTCAAGAGAATAGGGGGATGTTTTTGCTGGAATTAAGGTTGCGTTCCTGCTTGCAGAGACATCCACCGAAATACTGGCGACCGAAAGGGGCCTATAAAGCTTCTTTACGGCATAAGTCGCATTTATAGTAAAGACAGAAAAAGGTAACTAAAGTGAAACAGGTTAGTCAACTCAACATACGCTCTATTGAACCTCTGGAACCGCCGGTGGTTCTGCATAACCTCTACCCGCTGACAGAACAGGCTGCGGAACTGGTCTATAATAGCCGCGAAGAGATTAAGAATATTCTCAATGGAAAAGACGATAGAATGCTGCTTATTATCGGGCCATGTTCCATCCACGATCCGGTAGCCGCCATGGATTATGCCGGCCGTCTGGTTGAGTTGCAGAAGTCGGTGCGCGATCGCCTCATGATAGTCATGCGGGTTTATTTTGAAAAGCCCCGCACCACCATTGGCTGGAAAGGTTTAATAACGGACCCACAGATTGATGGCCAAGATGACATCCCCACCGGACTGAAAACCGCGCGTAAACTCTTACTTGATATTGTAAGCTTGGGGTTACCCGCCGCGACAGAATTTCTGGATCCCATTGTTCCGCAATATATTGCCGATCTTGTTAGTTGGGCGGCTATCGGGGCACGCACCACCGAATCGCAGACCCACCGCCAGATGGCCAGCGGTCTTTCCATGCCGGTAGGCTACAAAAACAGCACTGATGGCAACCTGCAAGTTGCTATCGACGCCATGCAGTCGGCCAACGCACCACATAGTTTTCTGGGAATTGATGAAAATGGCAAGACTTCTGTTGTGAGAACGAAAGGGAATCCCTGGGGGCATGTCATTCTACGCGGTGGTAACAACCTGACTAACTATGAGCCTGAAGCCATCCGTTTTGCGGAAGAAAAGCTAACCAAAGCGGGTCTGCGGCCAATTCTGATGGTGGACTGCAGCCATGCCAATTCCGGCAAAAAGCATGAAAAGCAGGAAATCGTCTGGCAGAGTATATTGGAGCAGCGGGCGGCCGGCAACCGCAATCTCATTGGTATGATGTTGGAGAGCAACATCCACGAAGGCAACCAGAAACTGCCTGAAGTACTACATCCAAATGTAGCCGCACAGCTAAAATATGGCGTGTCGATCACAGATGCCTGTGTAAACTGGGCTACAACCGCGGAGTTAGTCTCTCGGGCTTATAATGCTATGGGGAGCAAGCAGGTTAAAAGCGCCTGAAATCGGTTGACCTGTCAACTCAATTTTGGTAGATTGGAGTATGGCAGTTGGGTACCAGGTTCTGATAACCGTCGATGGCGGTCTCTCTCTGGGGGGATTTCCGTGGCATTTACTGACAGCTCAGTCGCCTAAAATAGCAACAGAAACAATAAAATGGAGTGAGCTGAGCGAAAAGCTGCTTTCGGAAATGGCCGCGAAATATCGCTTACTTTTTTTAGTGGCCGATCCCCAGAACAGCGACCAAACCAGATTTCTCGAAGCGTTGGCCGCCAACAAAGAGCTAGCCAACCTGGCTATTTTTTCTATTTATAGTGGCGCGGCCCCGGCGACACAAAATCAGAAATTACAGCCAATTGACAGTAGTTTGCGGCAGGATTTCATTGTCTCTTACATTGACAAGTACATAGTCTCTCGTTACTACCAGATGAAATATGAAGCGAGTTCGGCTGATGAAATTGAATGGCTGACGCGTATTGAAAAAATCTTCGATCTTACCAGAGAAGAAATCACGGCATCCGACATGACGGCAACCGCTTATGAGAACCTGGTAAAATATGAAGAAAGGCTGCTGCAGGAGCAGCGCCGGGTCAACCAGGCGCTGGAGTCACTTCAGGAGTACCGTGACCAGCATAAGATTGACTGGATAAAAGAGAGAGAGGCACGGGAGGTCATTGAAGCTTTGATGTCTAAAGAAATAAAAGATCGCAATGAGCAGCTCAAGGCACAGGAAATGCTCTTGCAATATACCGCCCAAGAACGTGAAGCGCTCTACAACCTGATGCAGATGTTTAAAACCAAAGGCTCCCTCTCTAAGGAAGAAGTTGAGGAGCTTCTCGCCAAACAAAATGTACTTTTACGTGATATGGAGAGACTTACCCGCCTGAACCAGCCAGGCGCTTGACGGATGCAATTACCTGATTTTCGGAACTGGTTGGTATTTGCGAGCGAGTTTCTCGGCAAAAGACGCTCGAAAGCTGCTGTTAGAAAAATTCTTATATTACTTTTCAGTTTTACGTTACTCGTTTCAATCTGGATACTCTCCACACCTCATCTTGAAAAAAATGCCGATTATGTGATTGGTGATATTGCCAAAAGTGACCTACGCAATCCCTATGAAATTCGTTATATCATTACTGAAGAAACGGAAAAACTGCGGCGGGAGGCCCGCCTAAGGGAGCGACCGGTTTTTGACAGAAACAGCGAAGCGCTAGATGAGATCGTACGCATCCTCAATACGGAAACGAGCTTGTTTGTCAGAACCTTACGGGAAAGCAGGTTGCTTGAGACAATGCGTAGCCGGTTGGTATTCCTGAACGACAGAACCTTATATCCCGATAGTTTGCTATCGAGCGCAATTAACAGTAGCATTCCCGAAAACCTGGCGGATCTCTCTGACGATATCGCGCAATTTGTCTTTAACAACTATGCTATATTGCCAGTCCCCTTGCCAGTTGAAGTTGCTCGCGATGTGGAACGCAATTCCAGTTATATCAGAACCATAAGAACAAGGTATGAGACTCCCGAATTGGTTTGGGATAGCTCACGTTTCATGACACTGACCCAATTTGCCCGCAATGCGAAGCGTATAAGTTTGACTTTTGAAAAAACCAATGCAGACAACAGCGCCGTCATAACTTTACTGCTCATACGCAGTGCGCAGCTTATGCGCGAGAAAGAAGTGTTTTCGTACAATGAACATCAGTCAAACCGCCGCAAGGAAATTGCCGCCCAGTCGGTCACTCCCGTAACTGGCAGTTTGGCTAAAGGAACCTTTCTGCTGCGCGAGGGTGATATCGTCGATCGCGAAACTTATCAAAAACTACAGATACTGAACACTTATCGCACAAAAGCCAGGTGGCGCCTTATTGGGGGGATGTTTCTCATTATGGCGCTGCTTGCCTTCAGCACTGCTTTTTACATTTTACGTTTCTGGGAATTTTCCATGAACGATCTCTCCTCAAATATTATACTGCATTCCTTGCTCTTATTTATTATGGTCTGGGCCTGGTTGGCATTACGCTTTGATAAAATTGCCGGTTCCGGTATTCACTTAGCGCTGTTTGTTCCCGTCAGTTTTTTTAGTATCATGACCAGCATTTTGTTTGGTGCCCGTGTAACCATGGTGGTTGGTATATTCTTATCCATATTTCTATATTTGTTAGCCGGCTACGATTCCGGCACGATGTTTCTATCCATTACTTCTATTTTTACGGGTAGTTACGCCGCTTCCCGTATGCAGAAAAGAATCCAGTTTATCAAAGGGGCGCATTTTATAGCTGCCGGAAACATGATTGTCTGCTGTGCCATGGATTTGATCCGCAATACTTTAGGCGAAAATTTGGAGCTGAAGTTTGCTTTTGCGGCCATAAACGCAATCGTAAGTGTTATACTGACAGTAAGTGTCTTGCCGCTCTATGAAAATTTGTTTAATCTACCGACCAAATTTCGTCTTTTAGAAATGGCAGACTTTAACTCGCCCCTGCTGCGCAAATTAGCCACGACTGCTCCATCCACCTATTCTCATTCGCTGATGATGGCCAATCTAAGTGAACGTGCGGTAGCCGCTATTGGCGGCGATACTCTACTTACTAAAGTCGGCTGTCTCTACCATGATATTGGTAAAATGCTTAACCCCGGTTTTTACGCGGAAAATAAGCATTTGTCACCGACAAATGAAAACTTTAAAAAACTCGGCCCCGAAAAATCTGCGCAGATGATTATCCGACATGTAACCGATGGCATTCGCATGGCCCGAGAACATCACCTGCCAGAAAAGATAATTGCGTTTATTCCCGAACACCACGGCACGACAACTATGCAGTATTTTTACCACAAGGCCCTTGAAGAACTTAACCGCCAAAAGTCCAAAAAAACTCTTGACCGTAAGTTATTCCAGTACCCGGGACCGCCACCTGCTTCCAAAGAAACTGGTGTCGTGATGATCGCCGATTCTGTCGAAGCGGCCTCTCGATCTCTGGCAGAGCCAAACCGGGAAAATTTTGCGCGTCTGGTGGATGAGATAATCCAAAATAAAATGGATGAAAACCAGTTTGATAACTGCCCTCTGACTATTTCGGATCTCAAAAAAATTAAGACTGCCTTTGTGGATGTACTGGTCAGCCATTACCATTCTCGTCCAGTGTACCCGAAAATGCAGGAAACCAAAAATCTGGAATTAGAAAATGCGTCTCTCTCTTCTCTGGTTAAATCACAGGAAGCAAAAACTGTACGCCGTGCCAGGAATATTAAATCTGGACATAAGGTTACCACCTGAAAAATAATGAGCAAAATTACCAGAATAGCCCAAGCGATCTTCTCTGATATTCCAGCTAATACCTGGTCAAAACATATTGCGCTTTATATGCTTACGTTTCTGTCAACGACTCTGACAGGCATGACAATGACTGACATGGCCGGGTTAGCTGGATTGTTAACTGCCCTCTCTTACAGTCTGCCCGTAATGTTGATACTGACTGCTCATGAGTTGGGCCATTATATTTTTGCCCGACTTTACGGAGTTCCTGTAACTCTGCCTTATTTTATTCCCATGCCGTTTATCAGTCCCTTTGGCACCATGGGCGCCTTCATTAGAATGAAAGGGCTGCCGCCCGATAGAAGGTCGCTATTTGATATTGCTTTCTGGGGCCCGGCAATGAGTTTTATTTTCTCAATTCCCTTTTTAATAGGTGGCCTTTGGTTATCTGAGGTACGGCGCGTACCCGCCGAGTTTAGTGGCCTGGTTTTTGGGGATAGTCTGCTGATTAAAATAGCGACATTCTTTATCTTTGATGTACCACCCGGTTATGAAGTTTATATCCACCCCATGGCATTTGCAGCATGGGCCGGATTGTTTGTAACCGCAATTAACCTGTTTCCTATAGGACAATTAGACGGCGGTCATATTGCCTATGCGGTGTTTGGCAAGCGCCAGAAAGAGGTCGGTTATCTCTTTCTGGCAATTCTGCTTCTTTTATCGTTTGAATTTACCGGCTGGTTTCTCTGGGTGTTGATACTTATCTTCATGGGCGTCGTACATCCCCCTTTGCCATCGGAGTATTTTCATTATCTGCCCTTAGACCAGGGGAGAAAGAGACTCGCTTTATTAAGCGGTCTCATTCTGTTATTCTGTTTTGTGCCAAATCCGATTAGGCATGAAGCGCCGGTGCCACACGAATTGCCGTTCCAACCGGACTACCACCGGGAAAGAACTCCTGACGATGTGCAGCCAGACGAATACCATCTTTATATTCCTAATACTTCCACAAATAAAAGTATAGGAGCCTGAACATTGGAAATAATATATCTGACCGATATTCACGATAACTTACATGACCTCAAGACGGTTGTAGAAAAACTGCGAGCTGATTTGTTCATTTTCTCCGGGGATCTCATATACAAGGCATTTTTTACGGAAAATAAACTTTACCGCTTTGTTGAACTGCAGGAAAATCTCTATGCCTATATCCGCAGGAATAATCTCGCCCTCAACGCCTACGAGCTTTGCAACGAAACCAAAGCGACGCCAGAAAAATTTCCCGTAAAAATCCAGCAGGAAGCGGAAGACTACCGTATCATGTTCCAACAAGCCGCTTTGAACATGAAAGCAAAATACCGCACGATCAGAGATATAGTAAACAAGTACGCTTCTGCTGCTGAAGTGCTTTTTATCCCCGGCAACTATGACATGGATCTGCAATACACTGCGCTCGCGCATTTAGATTTGCACAAAAGAAAAAAAAATATTATGGGCATTGAGTTCGCCGGGTATGGTGGCGCGCCTGTGATGACACCCGGTATTCCCGAAATGATTTCTGTTGCCTTTAACGAGTACCGGGAAAACAACCGACTGGTCAGCGAACCGCGCGATTTTTTCACCACCGCCAAAGCGGAAGTGCTGGTGATTCACAATCCAGCTTATGGCACACTGGACAAACTGCCGAGTTATGGCCATTGCGGATCGCCGGGAATTAGAGAATACATTGACCAATATGAGCCCAGGTTAGTGCTTTCAGGCCATGTGCATGAAGATTATGGTTTGATAAGACGCAATACTACTTTTTGTCTTAACCCGTCGAATTTTGGCGGTGTCGATACGATCCATGGATGGCAAGCAGGCGGCTATTTCTGCCAACTTACCCTACAGAAAGAAGATAAACTTTATGTTAGAAAAGTAATTTTAAATAGAATTATCGACAATCATTTTACCACTATCGTTGAAGTCAAGATTGACAAAAATCTGCGCTGCTCTGAACATATTATTAACGAAGAGGAATTTTCCCGGATCGGCCATTTTTTGAAATGAGAAACCCTTTTCCTGAAAATCAGGTTTTCGCGCAGTTTTTGGGACTAAAAGATTATTTTCGGCGCTTTACCACCAGAGAATCCATCAGGCGCACCAAAGAAATTACACGTATTGCCAGAATGATCCAAAAGTCGGGAGACGCAATTTGCTTTGATATTCTCGGCAGCGTTAATTTTGGGATGGCCGATAAAGATTCAGATGTGGATGTCGTCATCTATATAGAATGCGACCATACGGAAGAAATAACCCCCAGAAATACCCCTATTGTATCTTTTTATGAACACCTTCTACTGACAACAATACTTCATGAAGTCAGCGACAATCCTTACCGTATTCAGGTAGTTGATACTCTAAACCTTACCCGATTAAAAAAAGCTATTTCTGAAGAAAATTTTGACGACGACATAGTCGCTCGCTTTGTCTTTTACAGAACAATCTGTCGGGGGGTAAATAAACGCGTCATCCGACCTTATGAACGGGCCATTATGAATAATACAATTCTATTTCGTAAAATTGAAGCTCGCCTCACGGACGCCCTGCTTGAATTTACCCGCAGCTATACCCACCAAAAGAGTTTTGAAAAATACCTCCGTCGGCTAAGAGACAGCGGAGCGACCATCCCACAGTCGATTCTGGAAAAGGTACGCGATTATCTGCACGCCAATAGTACCGAACCTACCCGAGAATCGTAAGTTGTTAAAAAACATCCATCTCTGGTTTCAGTAACTCTTCATAGGTCTGTGGCCGGCGGATTATTCTAAAATTACCACCATCCACCAGAACTTCAGGAATTAAAGGTCTGGTATTGTAATTGGATGACATAACACTGCCATAAGCTCCGGAATGAGCGATAACCAACATATCGCCTTCTCGTAGTTCAGGCATCGACTGGCGGGAAGCAAACAAATCTGACGATTCACAAATGGGTCCCACAAGATCATATTGCTTGTGAGGAGCCTCATTTTTGATAAACGGTAGTATTGGATGTCGGGCCTCATATAGAGCGGGTCTAATCAGATCATTCATACCGGTATTCAGAATCGCTATTTCAAAATTAGATTTTTGTTTTATATACTCGACTTGGCAGACCAAAATGCCCGATATCGCTGAAATAAAACGACCCGGTTCAAAGTCAATTTCATATCCAGAAGTGTTGATCTCTTTGACTGCGGCAGCTAATTGTGTTACCGGGAACTGCCGCACCGACTCGGCGGTTAAGGTGCATTCATAGTCAATGCCAAAGCCGCCACCCAGCGATAGATATTCGACCCGTTCACCCGATGGTGAAATTACCTGCTCTGCCACCTGAAGCAGAAAACGCAGGGTCTGCAAATAAGGTTCGGTATCGAGAATCTGCGAGCCGATATGCGCCTGTAGGCCACGCAACCTAAGGCTGCCGCTGCTGGCAATAAAACGCAACGCTTCTGTAATCTCATGACGGGAAAGGCCAAATTTATTTTCTTCTTTGCCAGTGGTAATGTGCCGGTGGGTATCTACGGTAACATCAGGATTTAAACGAAGGGCAATGCCGGCAATTTTTCCCATGCTCTGCGCTTCAATTGCAATTCTGCGTAATTCCGAGAGTGATTCCACATGAAACGCCCGAATGTCAGCAGCGAGAGCATATCTAATTTCTTCGGTAGATTTACCTACTCCGGCAAAGACAATTTCGCTGCCCTGAAAACCGGCAATTTGTGCCCGGCGGATCTCTCCGGCCGATACTACATCCACCCCAAAATCTTTATTTTCTCTTAAAATTTTTAATAGGCTGATATTGGAAAGAGATTTGACTGAATAAAAAAATTTTCTGCCAGGCAGCTGCTCCGACAACAGAGAGGCGCGCTCCCGGAAAATCCCGGCGTGGTAGAGGTAATAAGCTCCAGAATAAGAGTAATTCTGCGCCAGGTAGGCGGCCACTTCCCGATGTAAAGCAGGGATATCAATGCCGCCAAATTGCAGGCGATCTTTCTGGTACTCAAAGTACATACCGGCAAACGTCAATACCCCCACAGCAAGACAAGTTTTTACTGACAGGGCAGCGGTTTAATCCCCGAAAAGCATTTCGTAATTAGTTTACAAGATGCCTACTAATTGGTAGGTATCACTTATGGTAGCATTACTGCGCAGATCTTTTTTGCTGCTTGCGACTTTTTGGTTCGTCAACCAACTATATGCTGAAAAATTGATCTTCATCCACACCAATGATAGCCATGGGTATTTTTATCCAAGAAAAGAAGCTAAGGGCATGGTGCACGGCCCCTTGGCTCTCTATGCCTGGTTAGCGGAGATCCGCACCGAAGCAGCAAAATCAGGCGCCCATGTTATTGTAACACATGGGGGGGATGTAAACACCGGAACACCAGAGAGTAACCATCTCGACGGAGCACCTGACATTGAGCTAATGAACCAGCTCGGTTTTCAAGTCGCCGTTTTGGGTAACCATGAATTTGATTTTCCACTCGAGAAATTAAAAAGACAAATGCTGGCCAGCGAATTTCGCTGGATTTCTGCTAACGTTTACTTAAAAACTAACGATTCCAAACAGCGGATTACCACGCCAGTAGCTTCTATTGAAACAGGCACGGTGCGTATTGGCTTTCTCGGTCTGACCACACAGAGCACCGAAAAAATTGGTAACCCCGATTATCTGAAAAACATAGAATTCACTTCCGTTATTGATGAAACCAGAGCACTGCTGCCGCAAATGAAAAAAAAACATGATATGGTAATCGCCCTGACACACCTTGGTTATTATCCTTCTGAAAAAGAACGCCCCATGCCTTACCACGGGGATATCGCTTTGGCTAATGCTTTCCCTGAGATTGACTTGATTTTAGGCGGCCATTCTCATACGCTGGTTATGGGGGATGTCGTCAACAATGTCCCCATCTACCAAGCGGAATGCTACAATAGATACGCCATCCGGGTGGATGTTGAGTTAAATAAAGGGCAAAAACCGAAAGTGATTTCTCATAGTCTCGTCAGACTTGACAGTTATCCACCCTCATGGGAAGAACTGAAAAAAAATGATTATCACCGCTCGGCTTACCTCAGGGCAGAGACCGTCGTAAAAAATGCGCTGCGCAAAACTGAAGCGGTTTTTTCACAGGTTATCGCTGAGAGCAAAGGAGACTTTCTCCATGACAGAAAAGACCTGTTCCGCCGGAGTATGCCAATTGGTAATCTGTTAGCCGATGCCCAGCGTTATTTCGCAAAAACCGATATCGCCATTGTCAATTCTGGGGGTATTCGCGCCGGTTTATCCAGAGGAGCGATTTCAGTACGCGACGTACTCACGATTTCTCCATTTAACAATTCGCTTGGCGTACTGGAATTATCGGGCAGTGAAATCGAAGCTTTGTTTGCAGACCTGCTCGCGCGTGCCCCTGACGGCCATTTTCCTCAAGTGAGCGGCATAGAGATCCATTTTAACCGTGACAGCGGCAAAGTGCGTCTGTACCTACCCAAAGGTCGCCTTAAACCCGAAAAGAAATACAGCATTGCAATGAACTCTTATATTGCCGCGGGGGGCAACGCCTATCCTGACTATGCCGCACAGGGGATCTTCCGCGATCTTGGCCGCAGCGACGCGGAAGTTCTCACCGATTACCTAAGGCAGCAGAAAATTATTGACCCAGCCGACTATAGCGAAAAGCGGATTCGCTTTTTTCGCTACAGAAAATAGTCGGGAGCTTACCCAGTTAGCCTCTCTCTGATCTCAGCTAACACGCTCATCACCTGTTCAGATATGCCACCGGGTAACTGCCTGACTTTCAGAGCGAGGTCTTCATACGAAATAAACTCTTCTCTTGGCACCTTAACACTAAACTCCAACTGGTCGGTTTCCCATTTTATCACATATCTGGCGCCAAAATCAAAAACAGTAATTTTGGCGGATGGATTTTCAATATAACCAGCTATCCTCATGGTAAATGCCCTTACTTATCATGACATCCCCCCGTCAGCTACTTTGCCTGAGACCAAGAAAGATTCTAAATCAAAGTGTGCAGGGAAAAGACATAAAGTAAGCGCTTAGCTTGTGAGGTTGCTTTTTTACCGCGTACTATATTTATTTTGGGGAGTAGAGGCTGCTGCTTCCGCATCTCTTTTAGCATCAAGTTCTTTGAGATATTCACCTAAGGGGCGCTCAGCAATAAAAATCTCTACCCCTTTAAGACCCCAAAAGCCCATTTCATGTAAACTTTGGTTAAAATCGGTCAGGCGGCTTTCATCGCCAGCTACAGCTTTAAACTCTTCTGTAAAAAAAAGTTGCATTTTAAGGTCTTGGGTAATAAACGCTTTTTGTAAGCTATTGGGTGGGATTTTTTTTGTCTCAAAATTTACCGTTAGAATTTCGTTAAATTTTTGGTTTATTTCTTGTTGCTGCTGCAAAGTAAACTCACGGGTTAAAAAAACTAACCCAAAATTACTGCTTACTTTATTTGGCAACGATACCGGCTCGGCTTTAAAAGGTATGCCCTTCGCTAAAAGAATTTCCGTTAATTCGGCGTCGCTATAGGGTGAGCCATCTGCCCGGCGAAATTCTGCATGGTAACTTTGTAACGAGCGCAAATTTTGTGGGGGGATATCACCATCCCCCTTTGAGATAAAAAAATAAGTAAAGAAAACTATTGCCCCCACTAACGACAACAAAAATAAAAAAGTCTTTTTATCTGACATCTATTCAAAAGCTGCCAGCATTTTATCCATTAGGGCCTGGCGGTTGGTAGCTCCCACAATAATTTCAAAGGGATAGCCCAGCGAAAACAAACGATAACTGCCATTGTAATACAAAATAGCGCAGCGCGACGACACATTATACTGTTGCACGCAGGCAGAGCCGTTAATGGCATTATAGTAATCAGGGAATAAATTGATATAGCTGCCCTGCAGGCCGTTGTCGAGGCTATAGGGTGGTACTCCAGTTAACACTCCACTACCGGCCAATAGGGTAGAACTGCCAGCATCATCCCCTACGTAACTTGTGCGCAGGTAATTTTCGAGAAACGGTACATCATTGGCATGTTTGTTACCAATGGTCTGCGCTTTTAAGTCCCAGCCAATTTCCGAACCGGTAGCGACAAATTTACCACCAGAATTTAAGTAATTTTGTACTAAAACCTGCTCGGCATGCGAAAACGTCTCATCAGCCCAGCTTTCCCGACCCACATACCAAATCACAGCATCATAATTCGCTAACGCGACATGACCACGTACTACCGCTTCGTTGGAACAACTCGCCACCGACCATGCCCGACCACTGTCAACCACTGCTTTGAGATACACTGGTGTAAAATTAAAAGTGTTGCCCCGCTCTACTTGGGGGCCAACTGCGCGCTTATCATAGGTCGTTAAAAAATTTACCCGGTTATCAAGGCGATCAAAACCATTGACAATAAGCAGTTTTTTGTCGGATGGATTGACCGGCATTTTTAAGCTCACTACCTCAGAGCCTAAACTTAAACCATTAGCATTACCTGCCAAAACCTGAAAATGATACACTTGGCCAGCAGCTACATTCGTAAACATTGCCGAATTGGTATTCGCAAGGCGCCCTGAATCAAAGGCTTTGCCGTCTGTCGAAGTGCGCACGACATAGAAAGTTGGTGCCGGTCCTGTGGATGGTGCATCCCAGGCGAGGGTAAACGAATTGCTGCCCGTAATGGTTACCCGTAGCGCCTCAACCTCTTCTGGAGAATATCCTACCCCAAAATGCTCCGCAATACCATGGTAAATACCCCGCGCCGCAATCCGATAGAAAGACTCATTACTTAAAGCAGCCCAATCTTGGTATTGGGTAAAAAAGGCTATTTCAACTAAGGCCGCGGGCACTAACGCTACCCGCGTTTCTCCATAGTTACCATCAAAACCATCATAGCCCCAAGTAATGCGTGTCCAGCCACTATCCCATTTAGCACGGATATAATCAACCATGCGGTCAAGTACCTTGCGGCCTAGGCTGCGGCTAATTTCATCTAATGGTTTGTAATTGCTACCTGAACCATACTGGTAAATGATCATGCTACCCTTACCCGAAGTACTACTATAAGGATGGCTGCTGCCGGTGGCATTGTTATGCACCGAAATAAAAGCATCTACATTTTCATAGTTAGCTGCATGGGGGCGGGTGGTGACATCTTCATTATATCCCCCCGACAGCCGCGCCACAGTGGAAGGACGATTTAAAAATTTTTGGTATTGAAATGCACTACTTTTCCAGCGCTCTTCATTGGTGGGGCTACCATCAATCGGGATGGTGTCAATACCACCACCTAAGCGCACGACATCCGCCACGGCAATGCGGTCAGAAGCAAATTGATTGCGAAAAGTTACTACTGCCGGCGATGAGGTTTTAAAGTAATACTCCCCTAAATAAGCTACCCGATAGCGCAAGCCCCGTGCACCATAGGCGTCATCGCTAGTAGCCCGCGCTGCTAAGTTAACTGTGGTACGTGCCACCCCACCCGCATGGGTAATGGTCACTGGAATGGATGTCGCGCGATCTGTACCGTCACGAAAGTGGTAATACACCGGATAGACACCATCAGCAGGCACGGTTAAGGAATACGAGAAAGAACTATTCCCACTGCCATCCCCATAGACAAAACGATACTTGGTGCCGGCAGTACAACTTTGGGCAGCCAATGCCGAGTCATTGCTACTACTATAAAATGTTGCCGGCCCACTTTCGGAATACCCGGTGCCCCCTGGGCACACCACTACTTGATGGCGGCTGCGCGCTTGTTCCCGAACAAATGTTGTCTCTGCCCCCGCATTGCGCAAATACATATTGAGGTAGTGGGTAATCTCTGAATTCATATAGTCTTCGACAATTGCCCAATTGTTTACAGGGCTTGTGTAGGCCGAACTATATACACTGGTACCCCCCGGCCACACCCAGGGGCGTTGCAGCCGCTTCCCTGGCGACTCTGAACTAGTGCGCCCGCGCCAGCCATGACCAGCACCTAAAGCAAGCATCTTACCGCGCAGGCCGGTTACCGCCGCAGGTACATACACTCCTTCTGCCGCTAAATTACCCGAACCCATATCAATTAGGGTGGATGTCTCCACAGGTGGGGGAGAAGTCTCACTGGAATCACCTCCTCCCGGTGGCGCCGGATCTGGGTCCGAGTCGTCAGTGGCTTCAAAAGTTATGTCATCCTCTTCGGTGGGAGTACCCAACAAAACTTGTTTAGGCGGCTCTAACATAGCCTTGTCAAGGTTCTCGCCGCAACCCACCAGCAGGGCTACAAGCAGTAAAAACCATCCTACTAAACTGAAAGTTTGCCATAACCGCATCTTGGCTACCCTATATCTTAAGTTTACTTCTGAAAAATTCCTCTATAATTTCAACATTATTTTCAGGGGATTTTGCGCGAAATTCCATTTTTGTACCATTCCTTAAGTGGTGTATTACAGCCATTTTTTTGTAATCTCAAAAATCATTGGGGATGTACAACCCATTGTAAAGTTATATACGACACCACCCCTTTTTGGTAGCAACCCAAAACACCCTGTGCAACTAACTTTTGTATATACCTTCTCTTATGGTATTATGCCCACAGACTATAGCAAGGGGTCAAAAAAATCTTATCTTTAGCGGTGGAATACTGCTGCCACCCTCACGCCGCCGGTAACCAGCGGGTAATGGACATCATAGACAAACTGCTGCGCCCAGCTTAGTAGAACACCCCATTGCCCGTGGCGGAATAGGTAACCGATGTGACCTTGGCCAATAAAGGTGTGCTGCCGGTAGGTGCGCTTGATTTTCTCGTTTAATAAGCTATAGAAACCAGCACCGGTGGTCAGATCCGTGTACAAAAAATGATTGGCGCGTTTCGTTAATGGCACCAGCCATGCTGGGCCCACTGACAGTTCAGGACCAGAGAGCAACGCCCGTTCGCCATCAAGGCGCAGAAATCCAGCCCTTACGGCTAACCACGGCAGCCAGGCTGCCGGTCGCGGCCATACCTGGATGGCAAATTGCAGGTCGCCAGCAATACCCTGCTGAAAGCCCAGCTTACGCTGGTTTAAGGGAAACGCGGCGCTTACTCCCGCAGATGCCAACCACGGGCGGGGGGTGGGTTCAGGCACCACCCGAAAATCGGTTAAGCTGAGATTTTTGCCCACACCGGGGATATCAAAGACATAAGCATTGCCCCGCTGGTCACGAAACACTGCCTCATGCAATACACTACCATTAGGCAACGCAAGTGTGTAACTCTTATCGCGCTCTAATGGTTCACTCGGCTGGGCTAATATGACTTTATACCCCGGACACAAGAGAGCAACGCCGAGAAAGACTTTGCAGCACTGGTAACGTAATCTGCTTATGGAGTTCATCGCTTGTTGTTTCTGTCGCATAAGCTCAACCATACAGGGCGCAGGTGAAGCACATACGAAAAACCGAACCTCAAGGAATATTTTTTTTAGTAAATTGTAACCATAGGGCCGCATTGGATAGTTTTAGGCAAGACGCTTTACCCAGCAGGGCATTTTACCTTTCTCTTTAAGAGAATTTCTGCGCCGTATAGTTTCCATTCACAGCAACAGCAGCCTGACTTGGCATACATCCCCACCCTTGCCATCTTTCTTTCAAGAATATTTACAAAAAATGAGGATGTCAATCTTTTTTAAGAAAATAATGAGTGAAGCTCGGTCTCACCAAAACCCGCGCGCCGGCGGGCTTCAAGGTTAGGTTCCTTGGCAAATTTAGCACCAGGTACAGCTTGCAAAACTAAGTTTTTATATTCTGTTTCGTCAATACCTTCCTTAGCGCAGGCATAGCGAAACCAGCGATTGCCCCGTTTGACATGTTCAATTTCTTCTTGGGCGATAAGTTCAAGCGCTTGGTGGATTTTTTTTGAGAAAGGATCACTGTGTTCCTTGAGTTTCTGCAGCAATAGAGGGTGGGCATCTAAACCATTAGCTTCCATATAGCGGGGCACGGCTGCCATACGCAATGCTAGGGAAGATTGGCTTCTATGGCCAGCGCGAAATAAACCATCATGTACGGGTAGGGCGCCGTAATAACTGTTTAGTTCATGCAACAGTTCATTTAGAATGGAAAAATGTCTTGCTTCCTCTATGGCAGTTAACAGCCAATCATGGTAGTAGTCAAGGGGCAGATGGCGAAAGCGGTAGGCATGATCTATTGCTAAATCGATAGCTGAATATTCAATATGGGCAATGGCATGTAGCAAAATTATTTTTCCCTCATGGGTATCAAGTCGTCTGCGTTTAGGCACTTGGCTGCCGGGCACAACATTACAAAATACAGCATAAGAAGGTTTTTCCCAGGGATAGGTAGCTGTTTCATGGTATAATAGACATTCGCCGCGCTGGAAACTTTCCCATACCGTTTGCAAGCCATGTATTTTTTGGGGGATGTCACTTTCGTTAAGTAACCACCAAAGTTGAGTAAAGAAATCCATCCCCATAACGTATTA
The DNA here is from genome assembly GCA_938038265.1 of uncultured bacterium. Lineage (GTDB taxonomy): Bacteria > Spirochaetota > Leptospiria > Turneriellales > Turneriellaceae > CALHRC01. Next base: position 2,426 of record CALHRC010000200.1, on the reverse strand, counting down.
GAACACAAATATGGTCAATCGTCAATGCCGGGGGTAATGCGCACCACGCCCGATTCATAGGCGGCTTTTTCAACGGCGCGCGCTACGGCGTCGTGTACATCGGGGTTTAACAAGGCGGGTACTAAGTCTTGCCGGTCGCTGTTGGCAAAAACGGCAATGGCTTGGGCAGCAGCAATTTTCATGCGGTTGTTAATTCTTGTAGCGTTGGCATTGAGGGCGCCGCGAAACAGTCCGGGAAAGGCAAGGGCATTATTGACCCCGCGGCCATCGGCAGCAAAGGCAGCGCCGGCAGCTAAAGCTTCCTCGGGGCGTATTTCCGGGTTAGGGTTAGAAAGAGCGAGGATTACTTGGCGGTGGCGCACCATTTCTGGTTTAATGAGACCTTCGACCCCTGTTGTAGCAACCACAACATCGGCGGTTTGCATGAGTTCGGTTAGTGACATGGGTTCCCCCCCCATGTCGCGCAACCGTTCATTGGCATCTGGATTGAGATCTACTCCAATAATGCGTTTGGTGCCATAGGCTTTGAGCAAGCGAGCAATACCGGTGCCCGCAGCACCTAAACCCACAATACCTACCGTCTGGTGAGCTAACCGTTCACCAATATATTTCATCGCATTTATTAAAGCGGCTAAGGTAACCACGGCTGTACCATGCTGGTCGTCGTGCATAACCGGCATCTGGAGTTTTTCTATAAGGCGTTTTTCAATTTCAAAACAATCGGGGGCAGAAAAGTCTTCGAGCTTGATCGCACCAAAAGAAGGGGCGATGGTGACAATTGTATTCACACAAGTTTCAATATCGGAGCTGTCCACTAAAATGGGCACCCCATTTAAGCCAACCAATTTTTTGAGTAATACGGCCTTACCCTCCATAACAGGCATTCCGGCGCGCACGCCAATATTCCCTAATCCCAAAATAGCGGTACCATTTGTTACCACGGCAACAGTATTTTTGACATAGGTATATTCATAAAATAATTCAGGATTTTTCTGGATTGTTCGACAGACAGTTGCCACACCTGGTGTATAAATCCGCCGAATATCACCAGCACTTTCAATTTTTACCCGACTTTCCACAGAAATTTTACCACCTAAGTGCAAGTCAAGTACCGCATCAGAAACAGAATCAATTTGTATGCCCTCAATTAAGCCCACTTCATGCAAAATGCGGCTCATATGTTCTTCGTCGCTGACATAAATTTCAATTTCGCGAAAGTTAAAGCGCCCGGCCCGCTTGATAAGCCGCAGGTCGCCAATATTACCGCCACATTGGCCAATAGTGGTTAAAAGTTTACCTAAGTAGCCGGGTTTGTCAGTAATATAAACGCGCAGGTTTTTGACAAGATTGTCTGTGGATTTTTCGTGTTTCATAGGGTTACTTTAAACCCTTGTTGGTTTTTTATGGTGAGATATCGCGTCAATGATGTTAAGGGGGGATTTAACCACTCTATTTGAAGGGACATTTTGTGTCGCTATAAGAACAAAAAACACAACAATCACCGGGTAAAGGTTTCAATAAAACCCCGCAATGGGAACAGCGATAAAAATACTGGCAAGCGCCAGCGGGAATTCTTTCTTGCGTAGTAACTTTACATTGGGGGCAGGTAATGTTCGCAATGAGGTTTCCCATGAAAATGGTTTGCTGGTAGTCGTCTTTATCTTTAAGAGACAATATTGCGCAAATTCGCAAACGGAGAATGGGTTTGTTGGGTCGGCCTATTGTCTTTTTCCAGATACTGCTGCATCTCAATGCGCTCTAAGGCATACTCCACATCTTTAAGCGACAGTGAAATCTTGCGGTTTTCAGGATCAATACTGCGGATCACCACTTTAATTGGATCGCCTTTCTTAAAGGCTTTTTTGGGGTTTGCGGCTTGCTCTTTATTCATTGCACTTATGTGTACTAGACCTTCATAGCCCTCGTCAAATTTTACGAAGATACCGAAATCAACCACGCCACTGATTTGCCCCTCAACGACAGTGCCACGGGGGTATTTATCACGCAGTTTGCGGTAAGGGTTTGGCAGACAATGGCGGATGCTGCACTCAATTTTACGGGTATCAAAATTGATATCGATAATCTTAAATTCAACCTCATCGCCTACTTTATATAGCTTCTTAAGATCGGGACTCGTATCTTCCCAGCGGACGTCTTCTTTACGCACTAACCCGTCAATACCATCGGTTATAGAGACAAAAATTCCAAAGTTGGTAATATCCTTCACCTTGCTCTTCATTACCTGACCGATCTTGACAGACTCCCTGAGCGTGTCCCACGGGTTGGTTGTTAACTGGCGCAGGCCAAGCGAAATACGTTTATCCGCCGGATTGATAGCCAGAATTTTTACCTCAACCTCCTGGTCGAGTTTGAGCACTTCCTGCGCATGGTTCACCTTGCGGGTCCAGCTCATCTCAGAAATATGC
>CALHRC010000199.1 GCA_938038265.1 uncultured bacterium | reverse complement strand
ATAGGGCGGATCGCCGCCGGTGCCCGCGCAAAGCGCGGGCAGTTTGGCCGTAGCGAGGGGGCGGGTGAGCCCCCGGCTATGGATTTCCATAGTTATGGTTCAGGAATTCCTGAACAAAAACTGGATTTATTGAAGAAAAATGTTTCCATAAAGAGAAATTTTTTGTAAGCTATAAGAGTGAACTTCGACAAATTCAACGCCTTAGTCGAAAAAAGGGTAAATTACGGTGAGCTGGAGCATGCCTCGGTGGTATCCGATTACAAAAACATTGGCTGTGGGGATGGTTATCGGCTCTACTTACAAATAAACCAGCAGGGAGTCATTGAAGATGCTCGCTATACTACCACCGGTTGCAGTTTTTCGCTGGCTTCTTTGGCAATTATCTGCGATTTAGCTAAGGGGAAAACCCTCGATGAAGCTGCGGCCATTACCCCGGACATGATGGAGCCTTACATTGACGGCTATCCGGAGCGGCGGCGCAATTATGCGGAAACTGCCATTGCTGCGCTTAAAAAAGCAATTCATGATTACCGCAATGGTACCGGTGTTTCTCCAGATAAAGTGATTACCCGAGAAAACATCCTAAAAAAATTAGCAGCAAAGGGTACTTTGGCAGGTGAGAATTTATCTTCTGCAATGCTTAACAATTTAAATTTAGCTGGGGTGGATTTCAGGGGCGCTAATTTGCAGAATGCCTTTTTGAAGGGTTCAGACCTGCGGGGGGCTAATTTTACTGGGGCCAACCTGAGGGGGGCTTTTCTCAATGACTGTGATATTCGCGATGCGGATTTCACCGGTAGTGATTTACGTTTTGCTAAGCTCGCAGGAGCCAAGTTGGCTGGCGCAAAATTTGATGGGGCTCTCTATGATATCGGGACCCGGGTAGATACCAAGAACATGTATATTTTTGAGAAAATGATCCAAAAAGGAAAAGAGCTCTATCTCAAAGCTGGCGCTCCGGCGTGAATTGGCTTTACGGCGGACCTCGTTTCTTTTAAGCTGGGTTGTGCTGCAGTTAGTTATCCTCAGTCTTAAACGTTCTAAGGCGTTATTTGTTATTATGGCAGTTTTATATTTACTTGCTTTGTTGCAGGTAGATATTTTTCTTTTCGCCCGCGCTACCGATAACCAAAGCGATCCTCTTTTGTCTTTGGGTTTTGTAATTGCAGCTGCTGGTTATTTAGCTGGTTTATTAGGGGTAGAGTTTTTGGTGCTGCGCCAATTTTCTTATGAAATGGGGAATCTCGAAACGTTAGGTTACTCGCGCTTGCAGTACTTAACTTTTTTTACGGCTCAATTTAAGATAATTTGTTTTGTTGCGTGGCTATTTTCTATTCCCCTGTTTTCGCTTTTATATGGCTTTATATCCAACAGCAGCATGCCTTTAAGTAGCCATATGGCAATTCATTTCATCTCGGGAGTCTCTCTGCTTGCCCTGACGGGCTTTTCAGTTTTTTTCTTTGGCTTAATTCATTCCACCCGGGATCCCTTTATGCTTCTTAAAGAAAAATCATGATTCGCGTTAATGATGTTCACATACACTACCGCCAAGGTGAGCAAACCATCCATGCATTGCGCGGGGTCTCTCTGGATATCAACCGGGGGGATTATATTGCTCTTATCGGGCCATCTGGCAGTGGAAAAAGTAGTTTAATTGCGGCAATTGCTGGTTTGGTGTTTCCCACTTCGGGTGATATTTTTGTCGATCGCTATCGAATCAATAAGGTGTCACGGGGAAGGCGCGCTGCTATTCGTTCTACTTATTATAGCGTTATTTTTCAATTTTCCGAAATGCTGGGCCGTTTTACTATCCGTGAAAATTTGCAGCTTTCGTGGCATGCCTGCCATGGTAACCACAATCCCGAAAAATTTTTTGAGCGCTTAGAATATCTTTCAGCTAAGTTGGATATTTTTAATTTATTAGATGCTTATCCCGGGCAGCTTTCGGGTGGCCAATTACAGAAAACCGCGATTGCCCGTGCCCTTATCCGCGATTTGCCTATCATTTTAGCCGACGAACCTTCCGGCGATCTTGACCCAGAAAGTTTTGTGCAGGTCAAAAATCTTTTTCAAGAAGAACATGAAAACGGCAAAGGTATTTTTTTGGTGACACATGACATGAAATTGGCCTTTGATGCCAAGACAATTTTTGAATTACGCAACGGCGTTATCAGTGATGTGGTAAAGAGTTAATAACCTGTGAGACCCTTTGAAATTCCTCAGGAGTTGGATTTAATTTTGTCAATACTTTTGTGTAAATTTTTTTGATAAAAATCCATTTGTGCCTTAAATATTTTTTTCAAAACGACACCCAAGTGTCGCAAAATATTTTACATCATCAGTATAATGTTACTACTTAGGAGGTAATATGGAAGTTTTATATATATTTGCGGCGCTTGTCTTTGGGCTGGCGCTGGGTTTTACTATAGGAAAGTTGACCGGCGCCAAACAAGGCTTACAGGCTGAGACCGAAAACCGGATACTCAAGCAGCGTTTGGTTGAAGAAGCGGCGTCAGCAGAAAAACTCAAGCAGGATTTCAGCAATATAGCCAACGCAATATTAAATGAAAGCTTGAAGAATGTGACCACAACGGCGCAGACCAATCTTAAAACTGTGCTTGATCCACTACAGGCAAAAATTAGCGAATTCCACACACGGCTAGAACAGATGGCGCAGGCGCAGAGTAGGGAAAGCGGCGCCTTGCAACAGCAACTGGAAAATCTCACTTCGCTCAACCAGACACTCTCTGAAGAGGCAAAACGTCTTGCCGAAGCGCTGCGTGGTGACGTGAAAAAGCAGGGCAACTGGGGGGAGCTTAAACTTGAACGTTTGCTTGAAGCCTCAGGTCTTAAAAAAGACATTGAGTATAAGCTGCAAGTGGCACTTAAAGACGAAGAGCAAAACCGACTGCAACCCGATGCCGTCATTTATTTACCCGACAAGCGTCATGTGGTCGTCGATGCCAAGGTATCGCTGGTAAGCTACCAGAAACTGTTTCAGGAAAACTCCGACAAAGAAGGTGCATTGTCTGAACTTGTTGCAAGCGTGCGCGCGCACATAAAAGGCCTGGCTGAACGAGACTATTCTAAACTTATTGGTCTAAACTCCCCCGACTTTGTGTTTCTCTTTATACCTATCGAGGGGGCTTTTCTTGCGGTTTTAGGGCATGCGCCGGAAATTTACGATGAGGCCTACCGCAAAAAAGTAATTCTGCTTGGGCCTTCAACGCTTTTGGCCGCACTGAAACTCGTGCACCACATCTGGCGACAAGAAGAGCAGGGCAAGAATGCGCAGGAAATTGCGCGACTGGCAGCGAGTCTCTACGACAAATTTTCTGGTTTTGTCGAGGATATGCAGAAGATCAAAAAAAGTCTGGGCGATGCCGATAAGGCGTATGACGAGGCGTTCTCCAAGCTGGCGAGCGGCAAGAGCAATCTGATACGGCAGGTCGAAAAGTTCAAAGAGCTGGGAGTACAGCCGAAAAAACAACTACCGGTGGCCGACGAGTAGCTGCCTTATAGCCGCTTCTAAAAGCAAGCCCGCATTGAGCAAATTCTTACTTTTCTGCTATGGAATTCCATAGCAGAAAAGCCATCCGCATGCGACATAATATTATTTTTAGTAACTAATAATTCACTGTTGTGTGGGGGGGGATGTAAACCACTTTTGCTCAAGTAAGTAACAAACAGAAAGCCCATCACAGAGTTCGAAAGGGCGCTCGACAAAATTTTAAATATGCTCCACAAATGCCCGCAGGATATCTGAATAAGTGACAATTCCTATAATTTGGTTATTTTCAATGACTGGCAGCGCGCCAATTTTCATTGCATTCATAATTTTAGCAGCTTCTTTTAGAGGTTCATTGGGTTGGATGGTTTTAACATTCGTGGTCATAATTTCTTTTACTGCTAATCTATCCCCATTACCTTCTACGATGTCGCCAAGAAAATCAAGTGCTGTTTTAATATTGCGCAAATCGCGGTCAGAAATAATGCCAACTACCACATTGCTATCATCGACAACGGGCAAATGTCTGAATTTTAGCGAATTGAGGATTTCGGCAGCGCGCTTAACTGGTTCATTTTGGTTTACAGTTTTGGGTTCAGGTGTCATATAGTCGGCAACAGTAATAGACATAAGACCAAGCGCCTCAGGGGACTACTTTCGTAAAGTAATTTCCATCTTTGTGGTTGTGGTACTTGTCAATATGGAGTGGCTGGCCAGTTGGCATCTGTGGCAAACCATTATTTTCAATAGGGAAAGGATAAAAGAGCGCATATATCCCCACAGCAATACTTTCAGCATAGATGTTACGATAGTAAAGCATGCGCTGCCGATCGCGCTCTGCTCCCAGGTGGGCAATTTCTAAATAAGCTGAAATGGCGTTAATAAATGTCGGCACAGCCCAAGTTGACAAATAAGGTTTGATAATTGGCGGTAGAGTTTGCGGCGTATCAACTTTATTGACTAAAAAACCTTTGCGAATAAAGCGAAAAATTTCATGAGCAGCAAAGAGATTATCGCCGCCATAACCTTCGGGGCCGTTTTCTCGTCGCCATTGTTCAGGTTCGCTTTGTTCCCGTTGCCAAAAGGGCCCTTCAGCTTTAAAATTTCTTAAATCAAGCGCATAAGGCCCGGGGGATTGACCGACTTTATTTTCCCAACCATCCTCATCGCGGTAAGCCCAGGTAAACATATTTTGCCGGTAACCGCGGTATTTGTTGAGATTGACACTTAAGCCATCTTTCATGGGCCAGTAACCAGTGAAATAAATCCACGCATCGACCATAAATGATTCCCAATGGTTATAGCCCGGCGTGGCGCGAAACCAGGTACCATAAGGACTGCTCAAAAAATTTTTTTTAATAATAAGTCTCTCTTTGGGGGTAGCATTTACATAGTCTCTTGCAATTTTGTAAGTATAGTAGGATGGAGTAATTACAGCAGCTAAAGCACCATTAGGTCCGGGATTGCTACCCGTAAGGTGCAAGGTTACTACGAGATCGGGCTTAAAAGCGTTAATACGGCTAATGGTGCCGGGTAAAATTTTACCGGTATAAATATCCTCATAGTTATAGAGGCGATATTCAGCATTGAGGTCAACTTTGGCTTCTTCATAACGATCAATGTAACTTGGCTTTCGAGACATTTCTACTTTTATAGAATTTATTTTTACAGGGGGGGTGCCATATTTCCCCAAAATGCGGCGAAATTCCTCATGGCGATTGGCATCTTGCGTTGCCATTAGAATTGCCTGCACCCGCTGCGCAATCTCATACATAACTTCATGCTCCCAAATGCCTTCTTCTATAGCGCCTTCACGAAAACGATCTTGATAACGTCCCGTTAGGGGATCAAATTTATCCCCATAGACACTCACCGGCGGCAATAATTTACCACCGTGTCCGGGATCGAGGACCACGGTAATTGCGGCGGTTGCTTGGGTGCAGGCAGTAAAGCCCAGGCAGAGCAGAGCCATCCCCCATTTGCGGATTATCATGAGTGACAAATTCAAAAGAAAAGACAGTCTGACAACGGATTTGGTTAAAGCAAGCGCACTTCGTGTTCAAATTCAATGGCATATTGTTCCAGGTCTTGGGGTTTATTACCAAATCGAAATAGGTCGCTAATGACGGCGTATGAAAAACGGTTTTGGTGGGGTAGTTGGTTGTTGAGTTCCCGCAAGTTAGCTATATTGATGCCACCGATGAGCACGAGGTGACCCGGCCACAGAGCGGCCGCGCGGTTTACTTCGTGGAGCACCGGGCGAATCATTGGTTTGGTCGGTGAATGGAAGACGCTACCAAAACCAATATAATCGGGTTGTCTTATTGCACGCAGGGCCTGGCGGATTTCTTCTGTGTTATGAGTCGAGAGACCAAAAGCCGGAATCGTTAGGTCAGTAGGTATGCTATCTTGTTGACCAAAATGAAAAGCGAGGTACTTAGCAAATAATTTTATAGAATGGCCATATAGTCGCATAAAAGTTTGTACTGCATCGTTAAGTACCAATGTTGCATTATGTGAGCGTGCACAGCGCAGTAGAGAAAAAGCAGTGCGCGCAATTTCGGCCGGTTCACTGATTTTATCTCTGTATTGAATGACTTTACAGCCGCCACGCAGCAGAGCCCGGGCGCCCTCGAGTATATCCACCCCCTGGCGATGAAACGTTTCTCTATCAATGATGGCATACAAAGCAGAACGAAACAGGGGGGATGTCATTACGATACCGAGACCTTGCCCTGGCGTTGGTGTCGTAAAGTAAAAATTGATTGTCCGTCTGAAATTTTTCGCAAACTATTGTTTTAAATGATAGACCATCGTTTAGCTTTGCTATTGCTTGCGCGTCTGGAGCAAGCCACCGAGGGTATTTCTACCGCCGATTTGCATACGGCTGCTTTCGATGCCGGTTTTTCAGATCCCGATATCCGGCGTATCCAGAGATACCTCAACCTTTTTCAGAAGCGGGGTATTGGGCTGACCAGAAACAAACGCTTATCTAAACTGAACCCTAACTGTGACAGACGGGATTTATTTCATTTTATTAAAGAGATTTTACACTCGGTCAGCTATAATAAAATTCTGTTTGGGGATTTTTCTGCCGTGGAGGCAAGCCTGTATTTTGAGAGTCATCCTGCCCCGGTGTCTCTACTTCATACAATTGTTGAGGCGTGTCTCTCTCATCAACTGCTGGTGTTTGATTACACCCCGCAGACTGAATTGACCCGAGAGAAAATGAAACTGCGCGCCCTGTTTGCACCCACAAGAAAAGATACAATTCCGGTAACTCTGCTGCCGCTGTTTTTCATAGCATCGAAGGCTTCTTTCATGGTTTTGGGTGAGTTTTTCCCCAAGCAATCATTTAATAAAATTGTTTTAGAAAATCCCCGCGATCGCCAGTATGAATTGCGGGGCATCGCTAACCTTCAGGTTGGAGAAGTTCATAAGCCGACGCTTGACATCGACCCGCGCGTTAGGTACCGCAATTCAGTGAATGTTTGGGTCGGTGGTACTGAGTACTCTATTACTCTCGAAGAAATGGACACTGTTGGCAAGATCGCCTGTCGGCGCCAGAAAAAAGTGAATGGGGAAGAAGAAATACTCAGCTACGTCGCGGCCAGTCTGGGAAAAATCAAAATCGTTGATCCACCACAGGAAATTGTACAGCGAGCCGCTCAGATTGGTTTACCAACAGAGCTGGTATTTCGTTTTACACAAGCGAGTGACAAAAGTAATTAATGGCGCGATATTTGGTTGTCTGGGATTTTTATAATCAGATAATTGGTTGAGGCGGTCGCCAGCAGTTTTCCTTTTTCTGAAAACATTTGTCCGGTCATATGCAGGGTGCTGAAACCACGGGCAACGATGACGGCTTCAATTCTAATGCGCTGTTTTGTCTCTACGCCTCGAATATACTGGCAGCTTAAATCGATAGTTACCATGGGTTTTTGAGTTGTGAGGTAGCTTAACGGGCCAAAAGTATTGTCAAATGCTGCGGCGATATATCCCCCCTGCATCATTCCCATGGGATTTGTCTGGTTTTCTTTTACCGGAAAAGAAACCACGAGCCGTTTATTTTTTTCGTATTTTTCGAAGCGGCCTTCCATATCTATGAAGCTGGCTGGTGGTAATTGCAGTGCGATACCAAGCCCGTCGGTTTTTTGACCCATGCTTTTCAGGGCGTTTTCCAGTTCCCTGTCGAGAGAAGTTTGATTCATTAAAGAGATTCTCCAGCTAAGCTTAGTATCAAGGGTTGTTTGTTGATAACAAGGCAAGCAGTAAATGTAAAATTTGCTTTTCTCGCCAAGTAGGCTGGCCAATGAATCCATTTCTTATGAAAGAAAAAATCTTTTCTGGTCTTCTCTTGCCCTCTTTTGTAGCTGAAATTTCGTTAACTGCACTGCGGATTTTTACTGGCTTGTCAATGGCGTTGGCCCATGGTTTCAAAAAAGTTCCGGTTACTGAGGCCTTTATCGACTATGTAGCTAAGGCAGGCTTTCCCCTGCCGGTACTGTCTGCCTGGGCTGCCGGGTTGTCTGAAAGTGTTGGCGGCATCTTACTGGCGCTTGGCTTTGCTACCCGCCCTGCGGCAATTTTAATTTTTCTTACGATGGCCGGCGCTGCCCTGGTGGCCCATGCTAATGATCCATTTCAGAAAGCTGAAATGGCCTATCTGTATGGCTTTATTTCGCTGGTATTTGCCGCGCTGGGCGGCGGTCAGTTCAGTATTGACCGGCTGATACGCCGCTGAGTCGATAGCTGCGCCAGACAAGTATTGCTGCGACTAAAAAACATAAGAAAGGTCCCACGGTAAACAAAAAACGAATTGTCTGCTGTGCAAGAGCAGTCTGCAGCGCGCCCGCCTTAAATCCCGATAATTGCAGCGCTAAACCAATAAGAAATGCTGCAGCCCCCATTGCGGACTTGTTAACGAAAGTGAATACTGCAAAATAAATTCCAGTTCGGTGATTATCTTGAGCGCGACCATCCCCCATTGATTCTGCCAGAGCTACTGGTTGGATGGTTAGCACAGCTCCGGCAGCAAAGCCAATCCATACGGTGATGAAATATACCCACATCTCCGGGTACCATAAACCTGCTGGTACTAAAAACAGAAATCCCAGTGATAAAAGAATCAGACCGCTAAGCCACGGTATTCTGATTCCCAAACGATTTATCACTTTAACCCAAAGAGGAACCGCTGCGGTTGCCGTGAGCAAAAAGATGGCAGCGACACGGCCCCCGAGAGCCTGATTTTTGAGCACATATTCACTGAAATACAATACAGAGGCTAACATGATGGTGGCGCCAGTCTGGCATAAGAGCGTAACGAAGAGCACCAGTCGGGTTTTGTGATTTCGCCAGACAGCGATAAACGATAAAAAAAAATGCGCATCTCCGCTGCGGTGTACAGTGTTCTGTTCTTTGAGGGTAAATACAGGTGGTAGGATGGTGAGAGCCAGAAAAACAGCCAGACCAACGATAAGAGGAATAAAGGCTGCCGGCGGCAAAATTTTCTCTGTCAGCAGAGCTACAACTGCAACCCCTAAAATAGTACCAAAATTTTCAAAAATGGAGCGTACACCGAAAATGCGGCTGCGATCTTTGCGGGCAGTTGATAATTCGGCACCAAGGGAGTAATGAGGAACATAGAGCATAGTCATTCCCGTAAACAGAGCAAAGAGCCAGAAAGCAAACCAGCCAGTACGGAACACGTATAGAATACCGCTAGCTGAGCCTGTAAAGGCGGGAATTTTCGGAGTTATCCAAAGAAAGAAAAAAGAGAAGAGCAGCACCGGAACAGAATAAAAAAGCCAGGTGCGTCGCCGGCCTAACGTTGCAGTAGTTTTATCACTTAAATGACCGCATAACGGATCGCTAATTGCATCCCAGATGCGCGAGAGCGCAAAAATTAGACCCACCGTGGCGGGCGCGATAAGAATTTCGTCGGTGGCAAATTTCATCAGATAGTTAGCTACAAGAAAGCTGACCATCCCCCCACCAATCATTGGCAGACTGTAATTAAATATAGTTCCCCAAGAAAGGCGGTTTGGTGCGTATCTCATCGCATTGGCCATAGTAGCGCCATGTTGAGGTCTCCCTTTCAGCGGGTAAAGAGGAACTGCGTAAAACGGATTGCATTGGTATGCTTTTCAGATTGCCTCAAGTTATTCCCGGTCTTTGGGAATGTAACAGAATTTGCAGTGACCAGTAAAAAGAAACTTGCAGTCCTGCGGCGAACTCTCAAATATTGAGTGATGAACGAACAGGATATAGCAAAAGCTCGGGCAAATGCAGAGCAATGGCTTGATGCCCGATTTGATGAACAGACCCGTAACGAAGTTGAGCAAATTCTCAAACAGCCTGAAGTACTGTTGGGTAATTTTTTAAGGCCTATGGAATTTGGCACCGCCGGTTTGCGCGGGGTAATGGCGCCTGGTATTTTCTGCATGAATTCCTATACCATGGCGGCGGCGATTATGGGGATTGCCCGCTTCCAGAAGTCCGGTCGTATTGTGATAGCGTTTGACGCCCGCAAAAATTCGCGTGAATTTGCCGAGCTAGCCGCCGCCATTCTTACCGATCGCGGATTTTCTGTTCTGCTTTTTTCTGAAGTGGCTCCGACGCCTGTGGTGCCTTTTGTTCTGCTGCAAGGCGGCGCCGATCTGGGGCTGGTGGTTACGGCAAGCCATAATCCACCTAAGTATAACGGGCTTAAGGTTTATATGGCAAATGGCGCGCAGATTATCTCTCCCATCGACCGACAGATTTCCGATGAGATTTCGCACATCAGTATTCTTGAAGCTGCGCAAGAAGTAAAGAGACAATTCCCCAAAAAATTATCCTGCCAGTCAGCCGACCATTTTATTGATTCTTATTTGAATTTTCTGGAAAAACAGGTGCTGCTGGGTAATGAAAGAGACATTTCTATTATTTATACTCCCCTGCACGGCGCCGCAGGCAAGATCATGATGGCAGCATTTGATAAAGCAAAATTTAATCAGGCTCTGGCAGTAGAAAGTCAACTAAAGCCTGACGGTAATTTCCCCACAGTGAAGGCACCGAACCCGGAATATCCCGAAAATTTGACCCAAGCGCTGTTGCAGGCGCAGGTAGGTAAAGCTGATCTGGTTTTAGCTAATGATGGGGATGGCGATCGAATTGGCATCATGTTGCGCCAGAAGGATGGTTCTTATGTCACACTCGATGGCAACCAGATCGGGTGTTTTCTCGCTTATTATATTTTGAAACGTCGCCAGGAACAAAATAAACTTACAGGAAAAGAATTATTAATTTCTACAGTAGTTTCATCCCCCCTGCTGCAGAAAATTGCACGCAAATTTTCTGTAGATTATCGTTCAACTCTGACTGGTTTCAAGTGGATGGGTAATCTGGCTGCTGAATTGGCTCAGTCTGAAGGCAAGGAACTTGTTTTAGCGTACGAAGAAGCGTTTGGTGTTGCTGTCGGCGGTGCGCGCGATAAAGATGGAATTTCGGCGGCGCTTTTAGCGGCAGAAGCGGCAGCCTGGTGCAAACAACAGGGTAAAAACCTCACTGACCTTATTCAGGAAATGCATCGGGATTGTGGTGTACACCTTGAAGGCGCTCATGAGGAATATTATGAAGGAGCGACAGGCCAGTCAGATATGGCTGCCATAATAAATAAACTGCGGCAGAATCCACCCCAAGTAATTGGTGATGACCCCGTGATAGAAATTATTGATTACCAGTCGCAAAAGCGTACCTTTGGCAACAAGGCTGTGACTGACGAGAAATTACCCAGGCAAAACATGATTTTTTTGAAAACCACAAAAAGTTGGATGGCGGTACGCCCCTCAGGTACCGAACCCAAGGTAAAAGCGTATTTTGGAATTGCACTCGATCCAGCCGATAACGCAATATCAATGGTTGATGCCAGAGCAACCCTCGCAAAACTTAACGAAACTGCGCGTGCCATTTTGCGCGCTTTTTGATATGCAGATCAAGGTAAAGAAATTGCATCCAATGGCACAACTACCGAGCCGTCAGACAAGCGGTGCGGCGGGCTATGACATCCGGGCCTGTCTCGAGAATGAGATAACCATCGATCCGGGAATGATTGCCGCTATACCTACCGGCCTGGCGCTCGCCATACCTGAAGGATACCATCTCAGTATCAGACCGCGATCGGGTCTGGCGTTGAAGTATGGTATCACGATGATTAATTCTCCCGGAACGGTTGACAGTGACTATCGCGGCGAGATAAAGATTTTGCTGGTCAATCATGGCAAACTCCCCTTTACGGTAAGGCACGGCGATCGCATTGGCCAGGGCCTTATTGAAAAGGTTTACTCTGCAGAGTTTATAGAAGGCGAGTTGGATGTAACGGCACGGGCGGAGGGCGGCTTTGGCTCCACAGGAATCTAAAGACTTTTACAGTTTAAGTGCGGATGTGAGACGCTCTCTATCTGGCAATGGTTTATTTGCCGCCTTTGGCGGTGGGGTAGGACGTTTTGGCACCAACTTCGCCTGGTTCAAAGCTGGCAGTACCATTATCTGGATTGATGTCGGCGCCGGCTTTCCCGACGCCAATACGCCGGGCCTGCAGAAAATATTGCCCGACCTGCGTCTGCTGAATTACCAGCCGCCGACGGCGATTATCTTAACTCACGCTCATGAAGACCATATCGGAGCATTGCCTCATGTGGTATCGCTGGTTCCAGATGGAACATTAGTTTATGCCAGCCCCTATACAATTGCAATGGTGCGTGGTCGTATGCAGGAAAACGGCATCCCCGACACTAAATTTGAATTTATTCCAGTTGAACACAATACCAGTTTTGAGATCGGCAGATTTTTTGTTTCGACTTTTTTTATGCCGCACTCTATTCCTCAAACCTATTCGGTGGGACTACGCGATCGCGAAACCGGTCGCAAAATTTATTTCACCAGCGATTTCAAGACCCAGGGAGCCGAACCCAGGTTCAGCCAGAAAGATATCCGCCGCTTTGGTCCTGTTGATTATCTGCTAATTGATTCTACCGGAGCGTTGAATCCGGGGTATGCCGATCCCGAGCATGATGTGATTGTTAATCTTGAGAAGACGATTAAAGAATGGCCGGGTAGAATATTTATCGCGACATTTTCTTCGCAGATTGAACGCATCCGGGCAGTATTTGAAATTGGTAAAAAATTAAATCGCCCGGTAGGATTGCAGGGCTATTCGCTGAAATCCCACCTGCGGGCTGCATATGCTGCTGGTGAGTTTAGCATCCCCCCACACCAGTGGAAAGATCCCGGAGCGGAAAATAAAAAAAGTATCTGGCTCTTAGCCGGATGCCAGAGCGAAGCAGGTTCTTCGTTCCACCGGTTAGCGCATGGTCGGTTGACTAAATTTTCGCTGGGTCCCAATGACCTGCTGATTTATTCAGGAAGTATGATTCCCGGCAATGAAGGTAATATTTTTGAATCCCTCAATAATATTGCCCGTACCGGCGCCAAGGTTTTGGGTATTGCAACGCAACAGAAAAAACTCCACACCAGTGGACACGGTAAACAAGAAGATATACTTAAACTAATTGATTGGGTGCAGCCCGCCAGAATTTTGCCGGTGCATGGCGATCCGCTGCACTTTCATGCGTTCAGGGAAATTATCACAGCAGCAAAACTTAAAGCGGCCCTGCATTTGGTTTACCAGGGGCATATCTACCACCTTGGTAAGGAATTATCCGAAGTTGCTGAAATAAACTATCGGCCAGCTTTTATAGATGGCAATGAAATCCATCACGATCGCGACCTCTATGAACAGCGCCAGCAACTGGGAAAATTTGGCGTCTGTACCATAGGTATCGATCGCAACACCGGCACTCTGTTGAAATTACGTTATACGGGAGTGGTAACTCCCTCATATTTACAGGAGCATCACCCTTACCTTGAATATGAAATTAAAACATTGATTACAACATACAGGGGGGATGGATCTTTTGAACAAAACAAAAATTTACGTAAAAAGATAGATGAATTTCACCAGAAAAAATTGGGTAAAATCCCCGCTGTTATCATTATTGAAACTTGAGAGTTAAATTATTTAAGTGTAAATTATGTTTTGAAATTATTTATTGAAAAAATTACAAAAAATAAAACTCTTAAGCTCTCTTTTAGAGAGCACTTTAATTTTTCTGTTTTAATTGGAAGGTAAAAACGTATTCCGATTGCAGGTTTGTTTCTTTACGGTTAACGGAGCCTGATAATATGAAATTTTTATTTTCTGCTTCATAGCGGCTGATAGCAAATAGCGATCCGGTTTTGGTTCCAGTAAATTTTAAGGTATCCCATTCAGTAACAATATATCTTTTTCTTGCTTCGGCACCAAATACTACATTTGAGAAATACCAGTCGCCGCGCCCTCTCTCTGACAAATAAATATCAGCGGGGCGTTCTCCTTGGGCATTGAAAGAGTAAGAGATTCTCACGCCTTCAAAAGATTCCAAAATAGAAGAATCTACCAGTTCACCAAGTAGCACTTTTCCGTCGCGCAGCGACAGGTCATACCTACCCGAGATAAAAGGTATATTTGATAGGTATGAGTACTGAAAATCAAGCTGGTTCTCTCCGTTAGTGTCTTTAAGAGTCACTTTGGCGCCGGCATAGTCTGTTTTTATTTCGCCGTTTATAGATAGATTATCCCGATCGGAAAGCCAAACTTCACGCCCCAAAACACTTAAATTAAGATTTAGATTTTCTATGTATTTTTTGAAAAACTCTCTGTCGCGCACTCGTGATGGTGCATAGCTGTGGTGCAGGCCTTCAATAAGAGATTGTTCATAAATTTTTTTGATTTTGGCAACTAAAGGCTGCAGGTCAGAATAGAAGAATTTATCGGTAGCTATATCCCCCTTAGCTTTTAACTTATAGGCGGCAATATTTCTTTCCGGGCCCCGATACCCAGTCATAAGAGGATAAGCGATGGGGCGATATGGAACTAAAAAAGGTACGGCTTCGCCTTCTAAGTGAATTTTCAGACTGCTATTGTTCTTTGCAATTTCCGCTTGTAGGTTGAATTTATTGTCGGTTGACTCGAAATTTAACAGAGGTATTTTCAGTGAGAATTCATTGTTAAACTGGATGCTGCCATTTGAGATCTGCGTCGATATGGTATGCAGAAAACCATTCTTGCCATTTTGTAGGTTTATTTTGAGCCAGTTTAATCCCCTTAAACTAATGTTACCCGGCAACTGGATTGGCTTTCCCTTGTTTTCCGTGATGAACTGAAAGAAGTCAGGCAGCGGATTTTTTCCGGTTATCATTTTGAGCTCAAAGGGAGTTTCGTTGTATATGCCAGAAGCAGTGATTTCTTGGTTGGCGTCATTCTGTCTGTTGCGAAAAGACATATCCACGGCGATTTTATCTAGGTAAGGCGACTCTTCGCTAAGCAGAGAAATATTCACACCGGAAACCTTGATTTCCAAATCGCTCTCTGTAATGCGAGTCTGCTCCTTTGAGGTTATCTCGAAATTCTGACTTTTTTTAAGATTTCCCGATACCCTGCCACCGGCAATAGTTAGCGATTTCAGTAGCCAGTTAAGGCGGGCCAGATTCATATTTTCAAAATTCCAAAGAAGGGAACTGTATTCTATACCGCATTCCTTAAGAAAGCAGGATGCCGCTATGATCTCTCCCGATCCATCCCCCCAATCGTCAGTATCATAGCTAAATTCAAAAAAAGTCATTTCTGCTGTACGCGAAAATGTTCCGCTGATATCCGCTATGACCCACTGGTCTTTATCATAATCGTCTCTTTTTAGATTCAGTTCAAGCCGCGAATTTTCAAAGCGGATTTCAAAACTTTGACTGGATGCGTACCAGTTTTGCAATTGAAGAAGCATTTCCGGTGATAGAGCGTTGTCTTCGAGCCAAAACTTTACATCCGCATGACGGAACGAAAAACGAACAGGTGTCAACTTGCCCCTGAAATAATCGCCATAAGCAGGTCGGATTCTGAATTCTTTGGCCGATAGCAATACCCGACCACGGCTGAAGTCGGGATCATGAGAAATTTTAATGTTATTTAAGGTTATTCCAGTATAGGCACTAATACTGATATCGTCAAAGGTTATCGCCAACTGGCTGTTCTGGGCGAAGTTTCTGATCATCTGGCGTAAGTCCGCTTTTTTAACGGCAAACTCCAAAACCAGCTCCGGTAATATGGCAGCTATGATCAGTGCAATGAAACTGATAAATAGCAGTTTCAATCGATTGAGCAGTCTGGTAACAGGCTGCGGTAATTCAGATTTCGTTACCGCTTTCATCTAACTCGCGCAGGAAATGATAAGTATAAATTCCGGTGTTATGTCCATCGGAAAATACGAAATTAACTGCGTAGTTGCCGACAGGATTTTGGGCAGTTATTTCAACTGTAGGAGGTACCCCCCGCGGCCCCCCAGTTTCACGGCAGGATGCGCAGGGGCAGCGCATGCGCAAATTAAATGAAGTAATCGCAGTTATCGTGCCGTCACTCCAAGTCAATTCTGATACGTTGCCCGGTATGCCGCTCTTACGCGGCAATCTCAGAGAAAGTTGAGACAACAAAAGAGGTCTCTTCATTACTTATGTTTTTCAATCAAGGGTTGGATATCTTCAACCAGCAGAGACGCGCTCAGTCGGTAGTGAGCCATCAGAGCATCTGCGGTTCCCGATTGGCCGAATTTGTCTCTTAAGCCAAAGCGATATACCGGTCGTGGGTTATTTTCCGATAATATTTCTGCGACAGCACTGCCGAGCCCCCCCATAATGTTATGCTCTTCAAAAGTGAAGACTGCTTTTGCATTGCGGATTTCGTGCAGTAACGTTTCGTGATCCAGCGGCTTTACCGTTGCCATGTTGATTACAGTAATTTGTGCGCCGGTTTTTTGCTCCAGCAGACGGGCCGCTTTCCAGGCTTCAAAAACCATTACCCCGTTGGCGATAAATACATAATCCCCCCCCCGCTGGAGTACGTCAGCTTTACCAATTTTAAATTCAGCGCCGGCAGAATAGATGACCG
>CALHRC010000198.1 GCA_938038265.1 uncultured bacterium | reverse complement strand
CTGGTTTCGCCAGCTTTTAGAATACTGCCGCACTTTGAGAGTAACCGTATGATCGGGGGGGATTTCTACGACGTGATCGAAATGCGTGATGGCCACCGGGGGGTATTTATCTGTGACGTGTCAGGCCACGGCGTCGCCTCTGCCCTAGTGGCTGCCGCCCTGAAAATGCACATCCAGCAGGCACCCTACACGGATAAAATCAATCCTGTGATTTTTTTAATTTCAATTGAAAACTTTATCAACCGACACTTTCCCTCACACCATCTATCTGCCCAATATTTCTATGTAAACCCCAATAAAAAAGAGATTGTCTATGCCAATGCCGGCCATCCTTACCCAATATTTTTAAAACCTCACGCCCCGGCTAATTTTCTCTCTGTCAATGGCCCTTTATTAGGACTTGGGATTTTCACCGAGGAGTCAGCAGGTAACCACACTTTAAAATATGAAAGCGGCAGCCGCCTTATTATCTATACCGATGGGCTCATTGAAAGTATGAACCGCCAACAAGAAATGTACGGTATGGATCGCCTGCTACAATTAGTGCAAAAGCACCAGGCATTGCGCAGTCGGGAACTGATTGACGCGGTATTAAAGGATAATAAAACTTTTACCGAAGGACTGCCATTACTCGACGACCTTGCTCTGGTAGTTCTGGAGTTTTCATGAGACTATTGTTGGTACGAAAATTTATTTTAATTATATTCTTATCACTGTACTCTTGCGGGAATAACATACCCTTTCCCGAAGAGCGCGTTTTGAAGCGACCAGTGGGCCTCTCGGTAACAGCAAATACTGGTTTAACCTTTACCTTACGCTATTTTGTGCAGAACCAGGAGCCCACTTTTGATGGCTATGATTTATTTATCAAGCGCGAACCCATTGGTGACAGCGAACCCATTAGCGGCCAACTACAGCCGGTCAATTTAACTGGTACTCTGCCGACCTTTCGTCATGGCCCGGAAGATTTTGAGCCAAGTGCGGCGCGTGAAGTTCTGGTAACGACCATCGATGGGGTGCGTGAGTTTGAAGCGGGCTTTACGTATTTCTTTCGCCTAACAGCACATTCGCGGCGCGGCTTTCGCTCAGATCCCTCTAATGAAGTTAGTGCCCAAGCGCTACCTTAAAATTTAAATCATGTTCAATGAAAAAATCCCCCCATACTTCACAATAGCCTTTAGGCAGTTTTAACAGACAACATTAAAGAATTTTTCAGACGCTCGCGGGTCTGTTCAATTAACAGGGAATCATCTTCATCGCGTGGGTGATAGCCGGGGCGCAAGTAAGACAGAAACGATACCAGAAATCGGTTAGCAACACCCTCGCGATCACTTACGTCATTAGCCACATCATGCAACAGAGCAGCAAAATCAATTTCTTTTTCTTGGGCCAGTAACCAGAGGAAAGCAGTTGTGATATAAAATGACATCAGACCCGCTGTAACCAGCATCCCACCAATACGCAAGGTATAGCTGTCATCCACCTGCCGCAATACGTCAAAAGCCACGTGCTTATGCTCCAATTCTTCTAAAGCGTGCCATAAGATAAGTTCACGCAGATCGTCGCTGCGGATGTTGTTTACCCTTTCGGATTGCAGTGCAGTGCGCCCCCAGGTGGCGGTAAAATGTTCGGCCGCAGCAGTAACCGACAGCGCAAATTTAGGATTGATGGCATTTGCAAAATTCTCCAACCAATCATAAGCAGTAGTGGACATGAATTTAAGAAAACCGTCAATGTTATACCGCTTAGCTGTAACGGTGCTATTAAATACTTCATGCAGGCGGCCATGCTGTACTTCTTGCGCAATAAAAGCACGAATGTCTTTTTGCAATTCTGGATCTTTTACTTGATCTGCAAAATGACGTACGCTGCGAATAAAAAAACGCTCCCCATCGGGAAAGATGAGGCTCATGGCATCCCACACCAGACGACTAAACAAACTGGCATCGCGGTTCGACGCCACATCATGAAAAGACCAGCGGGGATGGCGCACCTCGGGCGACGGCCCCACATAAGCGGCGGCGCGCAGCCGGTTTTCTGATTTGAGCTGTTCTATGATCTGCATAAGGCAGTGCCTACCAGCTTTTATTCACCGTCAAGAAATAAATGAACAGTGCGTCACTTTTCTGTTTTAGGCTCCCGAAATCCGTACCAACTGCACCATTTCAGGATCTACGGTACGCACACCACTGACCGCTTCGGCTAGGTAAGCGGGCACAATCTGCCCCCCCTTCATGGCAGTAAAGACACGTGTCATGTGGTTTTTAAGAAAACGTACGGCGGCATCGCCCATGCGGGAGCCCCATACCCGATCATAGGCGCTGGGATTACCACCCCGCTGGATATGCCCTAATACCGAAACCCGAATGGGCAGGCCTGTGCGTTGCTTTACCTCTTCAGCAATTTTAAAGGCCCCTCCTGCCTCATCGCCTTCTGCTACTACCACAATACCAAAACGTTTGCCTTTACGTCGCCCTTCTTCTAACCGGCGGATAAAGACTTCCATATCGGTTTTTTCTTCGGGAATCAAGACATCCTCTGCACCACAGGAAAGCGCAGTTGACAGTGCAATTTGCCCTGACTTGCGCCCCATCACCTCAACGAAAAAAATCCTGCCATGTGAGAGAGCGGTATCGCGGATTTTATCAATTGCCCAGACGGCTGTTCCCACAGCGGTATCAAAACCAATAGTATATTCCGTTCCGGGAATATCATTGTCAATGGTACCGGGGATGCCAACCACCTGCCCATGGTAAATTTCGGAGAGTGCCAGCAGACCCCGGAAACTACCATCCCCCCCAATAACGCAAAGTGCTTCAATACCCATTTCATTTAGAATATTTGCCGCTTTTTGGCGACCTTCTTCGCTATAAAATTCTTCGCAACGGGCTGTACCTAAAAATGTTCCCCCCTGGTTAATAATCATACCCACATCCCGGGATTCAAGCTGGCGGATTTCCCGGTTTAACAGGCCTTGGTACCCATGCGATATACCAAACACTTCATGCTTCTCCCACAGGCAACGTCTGACAAAAGAACGAATAACAGCGTTCATACCGGGGGCATCCCCACCCGAGGTCAGTACAGCAACTTTCATGGGCCAAAGTTTAATGCGCCTTCAAAAAATCGAGTATTTCAGCAGCGTGGGTTTTGACATCCACCTTATCATAGACTTTAATAATTTTATTTTTTTTAATAATAAAAGTGCTACGGGCAACTCCCATGTATTTTTTACCATACATAGATTTCTCAACCCAAACGCCAAAGGCTTCACAAATCTCACCGCTCTCATCGGAAAGCAAAGCAAAATTGAGCTGTTGTTTTTTAATAAAACTACAGTGGGATTTCACCGGGTCACGGCTGACTCCCACAACTAAGGCATTTAATTTTTCAAATTCTTTTAGGTGATCACGAAAGGCAATTGCCTCGGTGGTACATCCCGGCGTATTGTCTTTGGGATAAAAATACAAAATTAAAATTTTATCTTTTGACAACGACGCTAAAGTTACGGGCTTACCACTATTTGTTGCAACGTCGCCCGGTGTCACTAAAATACCTTTAAGCCCAGCAGGAACTTTTTCATTTTCACTCAGCATATAGAGAATATAAAAAAAATCTGCCGGCGCGGCTATTTGCTGCTCGCCAATGGAAGCTCTAAGCGACGGGAATTATCCCAAACCGCGCGGTAACCTAACCCCGACAGAATAAATTCCTTAAAAAGTGATTTACCCGTTATTTACACGTCTTTGAGCTGCTATTCATGTCTATGAATATGCCCGGTATCGATGACCTTGAAGTAAAAGGTAAAAAAGTATTCGTTAGGGTGGATTTCAATGTTCCACTTGATAAAGCAACCGGCGCTATTACCGATGATACCCGTATTACCGCCAGCCTGCCCACCTTGGAATACCTGCTGAACCGGGGTGGAGCTCTCGTGCTGGTATCGCACATGGGCCGCCCAAAAGAAGGTTTTGATAAAAGTCTATCCCTGGAAAAGGTGGCCACTAAACTGCAGACTTACCTAAAAAAAAATAATGTCTCTTTTTGTGATGAAGCAATTGGCGATAAAGCAGCTAAAGCTGTAGCCGCGCTTGAAGCAGGACAGGTACTGCTCCTTGAAAATATTCGTTTTTACAAAGAAGAGACTTCAAAAGAAGAAGCAGTCCGCTCAGCCTTTGCCAAAAAATTGATGAAGGGCATTGACCTCTATGTAAATGATGCTTTTGGCGCAGCACACCGGGCGCATGCTTCCATCGTGGAGTGCGCAAAATTGGTACCTGCCTATGCCGGTTTTCTGCTGAAAAAAGAAATTGAAGTCTTGGAAACAATCCTCACCCGCCCAGAACGCCCTTTTGTAGCCGTTATCGGCGGGGCCAAGATTTCTTCAAAGTTAGCAGTCTTGGAAAACCTATTACCCAAAGTTGATGCTATTTTAGTAGGTGGCGCCATGGCCTATACCTTTCTCAAAGCGAGGGCTATAGAAACAGGCAGCTCTATGGTGGAAAAAGAATTTTTAAGTGCCGCCTTCCAGATTGTCGATAAAGCAGTATATTTACAAAAAGAACTCTACTTACCAGAAGACCACATTATCTCAACAGAATTTTCTGCTAAAGGTAAAATTAAAAAAACCAGTGACAAAAATATCCCCGATCTATTCATGGGGATGGATATTGGCCCTAAAACCATCGATAGGTACACCGATATTATCAAGAAAGCCAAAACTGTTTTATGGAATGGTCCGATGGGCGTCTTTGAAATGGATGAATTCGCCAAGGGAACCATCGCCATCGCCAAAGCCATGGCCAAAGTAAAAGGCACTACTGTAGTTGGCGGGGGCGATTCGGTCTATGCCGTCAACAAGGCGGGTGTTGCTCATAAAATGACCCATATCTCCACCGGAGGTGGAGCTACATTAGAATACCTCGAAGGCAAACAGCTGCCCGGGGTAGCTGTTCTGCTGCAAAAGCAGTAAGCACATGCCGGCTCCCTTGTGGGATAAGCGCCTCAACCGCACGGTAGAACAAATTAAGCCGTCGGGTATAAGGCAGTTTTTTGACATCGTCGCCGCACGCAAAGATTGTATTTCATTGGGGGTAGGCGAACCTGACTTCGTCTCTCCACGCCCAGTCATAGAACAGGCCATTACTGCCCTACGGGATGGTTTTACCCACTATACCGGTAACCAGGGCTTACTTTCGCTGCGAACGGCAATTACGGACTACCTTGACCAGGAATATGGCGTGCGCTATGACCCTGCAAGCGAGGTGCTGGTAACGGTGGGGGTTTCCGAAGCGGTTGATCTTGCCTTTCGCGCTACCTTAAATGCCGGTGATGCAGTATTATACCCACAGCCATCCTACGTATCCTATGAACCGATGATTGCCTTAGCTGGTGGCACCCCCCTGCCCTGTTACGCGCGCCGGGAAAATAATTTTGAACTGCTCTATGAAGATATTGTGCAAGCTTATGCTCCCAAAGCTAAAATACTGTTCTTAAACTATCCAGCCAACCCAACGGGCAGCAGCATGAGCCGCGAAACCCTACTGAAAGTAGCGGACTTCGCCCGCGAAAAAGATCTGCTGGTTATCTCTGACGAAATCTATGGCGAATTGACCTACGAGAGCCGCCACCTGCCTTTTTCCACTTTGCCGGGGATGAAAGAGCGCACCCTGCTGCTCGGTGGTTTTTCTAAAGCCTTTGCCATGACAGGCTGGCGGGTCGGCTATGCCTGCGGCCCAGCGGAAATTATTAGGGCGATGACAAAAATCCACCAGTTTAGCATGCTCTGCGCCCCGACCATAAGCCAAATTGCAGCTGAGGCTGCTTTAAAATATGCACTTGAGGATCGCGACCGCATGAAGCAGGCCTATCACCTGCGCCGCGATCGCATAGTTAACGGTTTCAATGCTGCTGGCCTGCCCTGCTACAAGCCAGCCGGCGCTTTTTATGTCTTTCCCGATATTCGCTCCACTGGTCTGTCATCTATGGAATTTGCCTCCCAACTCTTAGATGCGGAAAATGTTGCTGTCGTGCCCGGCACTGCTTTTGGGGCAACCGGCGAAGGTTTCATCCGCTGCTCTTATGCCACCAGCATGGAAGAAATCGAAAAAGCCCTCTTCCGTATCAATCGTTTTGTCAGAACGCTGCGCTGAGGAAACCACCCTTCAGAACCACACCCGGATAGCTTCAAGATAGATTACCTTCTGCCGACCCACTAGATTCTTGAACTGGCCAAAGACAATTGCCCGACGCGCAGTCTGCTGGGAGGCACGCTCTTCATAAAAATCTTCAGGCTTGCTACCCGGCATAACTTCGGCATCAGGCCAGAATATTTCCACAAGATAAGTCTCGCCATGTTCACTGAGCACCATACTGCCTCGATATCCCCCCTGCTCTTTGCGCCACTGTTTCATTTCGCCTTCCCATACCAAATAACTGCCGGCACGCAACGCCGGCTCGCGCAGCAGATCCGCTGCGGGTACGTTGTCAGAAAATTTTTGATAATCGGGAACTGGAATAAAATTTAAGAATAGGCGGGCTTTTTCCCGAGAGCGAAAATCCGCGTTAGATAACAATATCCTCTGTAACAGATAACGTGTCTGGTTGATCTTACCTGCAGCCATGCCGGCACGCGCTTGTTGAAAATCTTCCAGTAATTGATTTCGACTAACGTAACGATATTCTCCTGCTCCCTGCCCCCCCGGCAGTATGTGAGCGGCTTCATCAATATTCAACTGCCGCCAGTCTGGTTTTTCATTCGCCCCCCGCAACAAAACCAGCACTTGCCAGCCAATCCCCGCTGCCAGCAAGAGTAAAAGCGCCAGCAGCAGCAGGCGGGCACTGTTCCGGTTGAAGATATACCAGAAGGTGTTGTGCTTTATCACGGGGGTGGGATGGTTCTCTCCCAACGGGGCTTCACTGTGCTTTGGACGCGCTAAGAACACCCGACGCAGCAGAGAAGTTTTCTTTACCTCAGGCAGAGGTATAAAGAAGAAAGCTGAATTTTCGCGCGCCAGTTCGACCAGCAGGTTTTTCTTTGACTTTTCAATCAACTCACGAGCAAGCCAACCTTCAGCGACTTCGACCAGACGAGTATACAGGAATAATGCTTTTTCTTCATCGCCATTTTTCAGGTAAAGGTAGGCGTTAATATAATCAAGGTAGGGCGAGTCTGGCCAGACTTCTGCAAATCTGCCGATAGCATCTGCTGAAAAATCGCCACCAAGCAGAGAGAGCATTGCCCGAGCAAACAGAAGATCATGTTCTTCTCCGGGGGCTTGAAAAGCAAGCTCGCGGGCCAGTTCGATTTTTCCGGCCCTGAGGGCGGCAAGTATATCACTGGTAAGTGTTTGTGATTTCAACTGCTCCTGCTGGCTATCTCAGCCCTTGACACGCTCAACATACGAGATGTCCCTCAAGTCGATCTTAATTACATCCCCCGTCTTTACAAACAAGGGAACCTGAACTTTACCGCCGGTTTCAACCTCAACCTCTTTGTAAGCCGTGGTTGCCGTATCACCCTTAACACCTTCTTCTGCATAGGTTACTTCAAGCTCAACAAAATTAGGTGGAATGATGCTGACGGGTTTATCTTCATAGAGTAAAACCTGCATTTCCATGCCTTCTTTCATGAAGGGGAGCAACTCTTCCACAGTATCTTTAGCAACCATAATCTGGTCATAGGAGGCGGAATCCATGAGAACTATGGAATCACCATCATCATAGGAATAGGTTACATTGCGTTTTTCCAGCTCAACGTCTTCGAGCATATCTCCCGAACGAAAAGTCTTTTCTACCGTTGTTCCTTTTGACAGCGATTTGACCTTGGCTCTGACGATAGCCGCACCCTTACCCGGCTTGTGGTGCTGGAAAGACTGGATAATCACCAGATCGCCGTCAATTTTCAGTGCCATGCCTCTCTTGATATGGTTGGAGTTAATCATGTATTGCCCCGATATACTCAATTTTTTCCCGCAACAGGCTTACGCGGGAAATACCGACAATCTCTCATACTTAGATATTCTGAAAATAACAATATGCCATTTATCATGGAAAAAGGATTGACATAGGCAGTTTTACGAACCGATAATGAAATATGCTCACAATCCAAAAATCCTTTCCCCAAGGTGAAATAGTCACCATCCAGGAGCCACGGGTAGATATGTCTATCTCCCGGAAATTCCGGGAAGAAGTTGGTAAGGTAATCGAAAAGAAACCGGCCATCCTGATTCTGGACTTTGAAATGACTGAATATCTCGATTCATCTGCCTTGGGCACTCTAGTTACGATCTTGCGCGATACCAAAGCCTATGGCGGCGAAGTTCGTCTTGTCAATCTAAACCAGACCTTACGCACCCTGCTCAAACTATCCAAGCTCGAAACTATGTTCAAAATTTACGATAAGCTTGAAGACGCGATGAAATAAGCTACCCCCGCTAAATGGTAAAAGGCAATAAAAAAGGCCGCTTACAGGCGGCCTTTTTTGCGCAGTTACCGTTGGAAGGCCGTCAGCGCTTGGAGAACTGGCTGGCCCGACGCGCTTTATGCAGGCCGTATTTCTTTCTCTCCACCATACGGGAATCACGGGTGAGAAGACCAGCAGTCCGCAATTTTTTATGCAAAGAGGGATCATTTTCTTGTAGGCTGCGTGCCAGACCCATACTGATGGCCTCTGCCTGACCCTTGACCCCACCCCCCCTAACGGTAGCAAAGATATCGTATTTCCCCTCGACCTCACCCACCACTAAGGCTCTCTTGACAATATAATGCAGATCTTTACGTCCAAAATAGGCTTCAAGCTCTTTCTTATTTATAGTTATTTTACCTGTGCCGGGCTTTACTTTTACGCGGGCCACGGAGGTCTTACGGCGGCCAGTATAGAGGCCGTCTTTACCCCGTTTACGCACCGGCTGGGCAGCAACTTCCGCTGCTTTTTCTTTTATGTCTCTATCAGTGCCGGCAATGGCGCCAAGCTGTTCTGTCATGGAAGCATTTTCTGACATGTAATTTCTCCGAAACTTATTTTAATACGACAGGTTTCTGCGCCTGCAGGTTATGCTCGGCACCGGGAAACACCCGCACTCTGCCCAGCAGCCGGCGGGAATGCTTGGTTTTTGCCAACATGCCTTTGAGGGCAATCATGAAAATTTTGCGGGGATCTTTTTCAAGCTGTATGGCCATCTTACGACTCTTAAGACCGCCAGGATGACCAGTATGCCAATGGTACTCTTTTTGCTGGAGCTTGTTACCGGTTACCTTGATCTTGGCCGCATTGATAATGATCACATTATCACCTATGGCAATTCCCGGCTGGTAAATAGGCAAATGTTTGCCCTGCAGGCGACGTACTACTTCCGTTGCCACACGACCGGGCGCTTTACCCGCAGCATCAATCACAACCCACTGGTTGCGTTCCTGTTCTTTTTTTGTGTATGTTGTCCGTTGTCCGTAAAGTGGATCCATGGTAATGCCCCGGTTGTCCTGTAAAGTATTCGAGAGGTTACAATCGTGGATAGAAACAGACTGTCAAATAATATTTGCTGAATCTTTAAAGAATTCTATCAGGCGGTCGCCAACTATATTCCAGCCACCGCTAAAAAAATGGTTTTTAGCCTCCAACACCCGCCGTGCTGTAATTCCGGCAGCCTGGCAGAAAGCAAGAGTTTCATCCTGGGGGAACCAATGATCTTCTGCCGGCACAAAGACTTCAAGCCGGTCAGATATACCTACTAAATAGGGGAACATGTCATGTCCCGGTATAAAAAGCGCTTTCAGCAAGCCCGCCAGACTGCCGGTGCGGATGGCACCTGCCTGCGGGAAATCCAGCTCCCGATACAGCCCCATGGGCTGGTACATCCACCCGCTGCTTTGTAGCACAGCAGGCAAGGTAGCTATGTCTGTAAAACCCATAAGGGAGTGAAACTCAGAAATCGTGCCCCGTGCATACATGTAGGACAGTGATTTGCGCGAATCGAAAATGGGCGCAACAGCCCAGATATGCCGCAATGGCAGCACCCGGTGTAACATACATAAGCCACTAACCCCCATGCTGTGACCCAGTCCATACAGCGGCAATTCCGGCAGGATGGCCAGTATCCCCCTGAGATCCCTGACCGACTCTTCAAAAGTAAATTCACCTGTTGACCCCCCATGCCCCCTTGGGTTAAAGAGCAGCACATCAACCCCCAAAGCAGTCAGGTGTTTGCGGGGCAATTTATAGGCACGCGCATTACCGCCACCACAGGGCCAGACGACAAGGCGAGCTCTGGCATTTTCAGCTTGCAGGTAAACATATTCAATGCAAGCCCCACCAGAAG
>CALHRC010000197.1 GCA_938038265.1 uncultured bacterium | reverse complement strand
TATTTCAGCAAAATAATCGGCTGGAAATGGATTTTTAACGTAAAAATCAAGATTGCCTGAACGAATCATCGAGGGAGATACTTCATTGAGAACAATCACTTCAGGCTGTTCCGGTCGGTAGCGCCAACTGACGGGAATATGGAACACTGGAGAAACCTCAACCCCCTTGGAATCGCGCGCCTGAACATGCATCACATAATCGCCGTCAACAAGGTTGGTAAACTCGACTTTTTTTCCGCGTAGGGCCTTGTCTTCAGGCAGTGGTTCCGTATCGTTTTTACGATCAAAAGCATAGCGGTAAATAAGGTCATTGCGCGCCGCTTTCCAAAAAATAGATAACACTGGAGGATTTTTTCGTCCATCCACTTTCCAGTCAAAATCCGCAAGGCCAGTGGAATCACCTTCCCAAGGTTCAAAATAAATATGTCCAAGTTCAGTCTGCGTCAACAAGCCAAGTTTTGTCTCATCATAGACAATGGGCTGAAGTTTTGCAGCGTTGAGAAATGACCGATGGGTTATACGACCCTCTAATTGCAAGGTGTCAAACTCGGTATAGGTCTGCCGCAGCACAACCCGCGTCGATAGAGAAGGGAGCATCAGAACCAATTGTTTGTTAAGCATAAAAGGAGTTATGGCATCCACAAACAGCAAACGATTGTCCGATAGGATTTTTTCTGCATAGAGGCGCTCATTGTCTCGCAGCGAGAAACGATAGATTGTGTTGCGGGTATCAATTCCCACAAGATAGATTGTACCCTTCCAGGAAAAAAAACGCGGGCGAGTAATGAGATGGGGTAAATCACGCACGGTAACAACACCAGAGGCAGAAGTCACCCAAACGGATTTCGCTCCCTGCCGGGTTACGGCATGAGCGGCATTTTCACTCAGATGCAGGAAGATGGTATCAAAGGGAGTATCGCTTATCATAAAATCAGAGTGCTTTCCGTCTCTAAAAATTTTCAGCGAATGGTTAGGACCCTGCATCGTATAGAAAAGACAGATGGGCTGTCCATCGGTTCCAAGCCTTACGTCAAAAGCGAGAATTTCTGACAGCACTGTATAGTTGCGACGATAGATAATTTTTCCCTCACTGTTAAATGCGACAAAAGAAATTTTTTTTTCTTTATTAAAGATTGCCGTCACCAGATCGCCGCCTTCAAGAGGGAAATGGCGCAACAGCGAGGGTTCTTCGGGAAAGTCAAATACGGGACGGCGGAAAAATGTGTTTTCTTTTCTGGTAACTATACTGACGGTACGACCGTTTTCGAGCAGCAGAAACGATTGCGACCAGGAATGCCAATGCGTATCAACCAGCCGGGCATTTTTCAGCGGCCATTGTACTTCAGCAGAGAAGAGAGGAGAGAGAAATAACATCCACCCGCTAACTGCCAGAACTATAAAAACAGAATCCGATGATAACGCGGCGAGGGATGGTTTCCCAAAAGTTTTGCGGGCAGCAAGAATATCAGACAAGCGGTTCATGAGAGTATTTAATATCCCCAAACTCATTTCAGGCGCTCCTGAATATAGATAGCAGATATCTTATGCGCTTCATCCCGAACAATGAAATAAAGATAACCAGACCAATCGTAACTGCGCCGAAAAACAGCAAGGCAACAGAAGTCGATGAAGGCTGGGGCGGCACCTCTGCGCCCATTACAGACGTCTCCAGAATTTCTCCGGTAATTTTTTTATCTCTGAAAACCGGTCGCACCCGCAGTAGATGTTCACCCGGCGGCAGAGAAGCGAGAATTTCCCGTCCCGTGAGGGAATTGATTTGCCCGACATCAGCCGGCAATGTATCATTTAGAGACCACTGGTAACCTTTTAGTCTGTCACGATAAATATCCGGAACGTTAAATTCAATTTCTATACCACCAGGTCCCTGCCGGATTTTCAGTGTCGGTTTTATGGATAATCGGGGTAAATTTTTTTTTTCGGATGCTGCGCTGCTCGAAGCAATCGCGACACGATCGGCCGATCTGTGAATCGCCATCCCCCCTATCATAAGATGATAAGAACCTGACCATTCGCCATCGGCATAACGAAAGCGCACAGAAATAACTTCCTGAGCCGATTTACCCGACTTCCATGGTAGCACAAAAACATAGCCATTATCACGCTGGACAGGGGTTAACTCGCCGCTTTCTCCTTGGGGATCGCCCGGCACTTTACCTCGGGTATATTGAGCTGCTGTTAGCTGACGACCGGTCGCATCGGCAACCTGTAACACCAGCTCGCCAGTAAGAGGATAACCATTGACCAAATTAGAACTTACCACTAACGTACTTTGATCGTGGGGCGAGATCTCAAACTGAAATACTGAAATGTCTGAAAGATTACCCGCGAGGTCTTCCGCCTGAACCCTAAAGAAATATACGCCATCAGCTAATGCTCCAAAACGCAGAAAATTTTTGGTGGTATAATTCTTCAGACGCCCCTCGGCCTTATTGCTTAGGTCATAATAAAATCCCCGAATGCCGGAATCGTCGATGGATTCAAGATTAAATTCGATATTGCGAACCTTAGAGACGGAATTTTCCTGGTGAGTCGCCGAGCTGATACGCGGTTGTGAAGGGATTTGGTTATCAATAATAAAAGGATAAGTCGCCACCGGCGATTCATTGCCCGCCTTATCGCGGTAACGAAAATGCAAATAATAACGGCCGCCCGGTAGATTATCTACAATAATGGTTCTGTTGTTTGGATTTCCATTATATAGCGGCACTTCAGCCATCGGACGTTCGTTAACTATATAACCGACAGCGTCAATACCGGATATCTCATTGGCGACATCCCAGCGAAACTCGCCCCGCGACGCCGACACCGCCTTATCGGATGGATGAGTTCGCGAGCTCAGGGTAATTTTCTCTGTACGGTTATCAATCCGCCTCGCATAGAGATTACCCGCCGATTGATATAACAGGTAACCGGTATTACCAAAACCAACTAATAGGGGATTTTCTGCGGCAACCCTACTTTCTGAAACATTATGTTCACGCGCCGTCGGCAAATCAGGATCGCGATCGGGAAAGATGGCATACACCTGGGGCGGAGTCTGACGAAAATCCAGCCAGGATATAATACGCAGGGAATCTTCCAGAATAACCAGCGACGGCTGGTATGCATTTGTGCGCGAATGAGTGATCGTGCGGCGCGGCTCTTCGCTGCCCGCGTGCATAACCTGCCAGTTTTTTTCCTGATTACTCTGCCAGACCCACTCCAGCCCGCGGGGGCCTAACACTGCAAAAGGAGCGTAATCCTGATAATCATTTTTCGTAAGCCGATCGGGCCCCTTAAAGGCAAGCGTACCCGACGCAATTTGGATGGAAAATAATTCATCGGTCAATGACTTCTCCTGACGCCCCTGGTAAAAGACATAAGCTATCCCATCGTGAGCTACAATCGACGGGAAGAAAACCCCACGACCCAACTCAGTTTTTTCTGTGACCAGAGGTGTAAAAGAAGAGAAAACCCCCGCACGGCCAGAGGCCACAAGCAAGGTCATACGACCAACAGTTATTTCCTGCTGGGCAAATAAAAACATATTTCCCTGGCCATCTACTGCCACTCTCGGCAGCAGCAGAGGACGGTTCGGGTCACGACCAGTAGATTCACCGGGCGGGAGAAAGTTTTGCCCACCATCGCCGCTATACAACCAGCGCACCGCGACATTCGCACCCGGTAACAGGTGCTGCCAGGCGATCAGCATAACTCCGTTATGCACTGCAAGGGTAGGATTCATCCTCAGGTTCGCAGCAGTCTCACCCACCAGACGCGGTTTATTTTTGTTCCCCGGTATGTGTAAATATAATGCCCGGCCATTGCGCAATATTTTTTCGGTGACATAATAGAGTAAGCCGTCAGCAGGATCGACCGCAGCAGCATAACCCAACACCCCGGAATCAAGCTTAGCCGCTTCATACCATCCCGGTATGGCAAATAGCAAATTTCTGGTTGCAAAATGAATAAAAATAACTGCGGCAAAAACCCAGCGATAGAGCATTTCAAATTTCCAGAGTCAGACCCTCATAGGCAGAGATAATTTCGAGCGGGTGCGATTTAGCTACCATATCTTTGTACTTGAGCGCCTGCATGGTCAGATCATCCAGCTTACTGTCGTTGTAAGTGGGGTCATGATGAAACATCACTAATTTTTTCACGTTACTTTTGATCGCAATGTCAGTGGCAATCGCCGCAGAGCTGTGACCCCAATCGATTTTCTGCAACGATTCCTCAAAGGTGTATTGCGTATCAAACACCAGAACATCCGCCCCATGAAAAAAATCAATATAAGAGCCAATCTCATCTATGGTTTCAAGATTAAATTCCGCATCGGAACAGAAAATAAAACTCTTCCCGTCGGGCTGGGTGAAACGCAGGGAGTAACATCCCCCCGGATGCCTTACAGCCTTGGTTTTCACCGTCAAACCAGCCACCTGCCGTTCTTCAAGTTCGGGAATATAATGAAATTTTTTTTCTGCCGACATTTCGTCAAAAGTTACAGGAAAGTGAGTGCGCACCTGCTGGTAACGCAACCGCTCTTCGATATCTGGAAAACTCGAATGAAAATGAATTGAATTATTGGGGATATAAATCGGAGCAAAAAACATCAAACCCTGGATGTGATCCCAATGCGAGTGCGTTAGAAAGAAATCCAGCTTGTCACCACCTTTCATGCGGCCCCGAGATAGCAGATCATTGCCCAGGGGACGCAGTCCAGTTCCGGCATCAATAATAAAAATATTTTCGTGATTTTCGCCGGTGGCCAGCTCAAGGCAGGTTGTATTACCGCCATAGGTTCCTTTAAGCGAAAACGGCAGGTTCGCGATAAAATTTTGGATACTTTCAGGCGACAAAATGTCTGCCGGAGTCGCAAGTTCAAGCGCCGCGCGAATTTTCGCCTCTACTTCATGATGGGTGATCGCCGAGGCAATCGATCCGCGAACCCCCCAGAACCGAACTAACATGATATGATTACAAAATCAGCCCCAATAACGGGGATGTAAAGAAGAATAAGGGCGAGGTAGCTCACCCAAGTGACTGTGCGACTGCCTTCAGACAATCGCACCGGTTATACAGTTGTTACTACAGCTCAGTAACGGTCGCGAGCATAGCCGCCCCCACTGCGACGGTTGCCACCGCCCTGGCGAAAACCACCGCCGCCCATGCCAGCATTTTCACGCGGTCTGGCTTCATTGACGACCAAATTGCGACCCTTCAGGTCTTTCCCGTTTAGGGCACTGATCGCTGACTGGGCTTCACTATCATTGTTCATGATAACAAACCCAAAGCCTTTGGAACGACCGGAATCGCGATCCCGGATAATCTTTACCGATTCAACGGCTCCAAAACCACTAAATACCTGCTCGATGTCACTTTCACTGGCAGCAAACGGCAGATTTCCAACATAGATATTCATTCAAACTTCCTCACTGAAAACACAAAAGTCTGTCAAAAACGAACCGAAAGCAAGCACCTGGATTGTTCAAGGGGGATGGAGACGGCAAATTTCTGACGAATTACAACATACCACACCACCTCAAAATGTCAATCCTAAATTAACAACTGCGCAATTGTACCCCCCCACGGGGCTTTTTTGTTACTAAAAAGCTTACATTATGTCCCATAGGGATAGTTTTTGGATGGGGAATTCCACACCATAAGTTCAGGAATTCTAAGAACAAGGGGGCTCACACGCAATTACCTTAGGGCCGAAATGCTGAGGGACCCCCGAATTCAACTGTTCAATAATTCTCTTAGGTAGGTATAAATGAGGCTGCTGTATGAAGTAGCAACATCGTCCGTAATCATATTGGGGTTACGGATATTGAAGATGAAACCTACTTCACTGGCGGGGGAATAGATCCGAGCGACAAAGGCCATCTTGATATTAAATTTGGTGCCTTCAATGTAGAATTCCAGTTTAACCGGATCTTTCAGTTGAAAAAAACTGATATTCTGGGCTGCTTCTAGCTTTATGCCAATACCATTGAGAGACAAATCGCGTACTACCCCGCGGATGCCTGGTACATTGGTGCGCAAGTTCATTACCCTAATCGGATTTTCTGATTTCTCAGGGAGTTGTATCCGCACGAAATCCCGTCTCAGGCGACCGTCATCACGAAAAAGAAAAGAGACAAATTTGCCGATTATCGCAACGGCGTTTTTTTTCGATTCAATATTTTTTTCAATGAGCTTTACACCAGCATTCTTAAACAGAGCAGAGATAGTCGGGTCAATCATAGTTGTGTGTACTATGGTACGCTGCGGATTGAGGCTCTGTATGATTCCCAGCACTTTCTGGGATAGAGAATACTCCGAGGGAAGTTTGCCGATACGGTTCTTGGAGATATATTTATCTAAATTGATGATATAGGCGGCGTCATTCTCTTTCTGCAGGGTATTGATTTTCTCTGATATGACCGACTTGATCATTACGTCATGCTTAAGTAACTCTATGCGATCGCGGGGCTGTAAAATATCTGGCATATCCACCCAATAGATTACCTTAGGATGCACGAGAACAGTTGCCTTAGCTTGGGTATCTTTATTTTCGTTTTTACTGTTATCTTTATTATCTTGTGAGTTTAACATGTAGGATTTATGTCACTAAAAATTTAAATTTATAGGGATAGTATAAAAAAACAACTTGACCCGACAACCATTTTCAACTTCTTGTGATTTAAGTCATTATGCAAGACGACTCTATCGCAAAAATTAAACAAGCTATTGAGCAGGGCAAGCCGTTGATCATTCGAGTTTATGCCCTGCTACCCAAAACGGAAGAAGAGCTCAATACCGTGGTAACCGGCATTTTACTCAAATACCAAAGAACCGATCTTTTAGGGGCCGTCTATACTTCAGTAAAAGAATTGGCAATGAATGGCGCTAAAGCCAATATCAAGCGCATCCTATTTCAAGAAAAAGGGATTCACATTGATAATGAAGAAGAATACCAAAAGGGGATGGCTTCTTTCAAAGATAGCCTCACAGAAGAATTTATCAATATCTATGCCCAGAAAGCCCATGATAAAAATCTCTATGTTGACGTGAAATTTGATTACAATCCAGATCGCCTTATTGTTGAGGTGACGAATAATAGCCCCTTGACACCGAAAGAAGATGAGCGCATCCGCGAAAAATTTAAGCATGGCTTAAAATATGACAGTATAGCTGATTTCTATATGGAAATGGCAGATAATACCGAGGGAGCCGGTATGGGCATCACCCTGATTATGATGCTGCTCAAGGCTGAGGGCATTGACCCCCACCTATTCACCATCCAGTCGGATTACCAAGAAAAAACCGTCGCGAAACTTGAGTTCCCGTTGTCAGAATCGTATAAGACCTCTCGAGAAAAATTTATGGAGCAATAAGCAATAGTTTGTCATTACCGGCCTTAAGGCAGCTGCGAAAAAAAACAGGTTCATTGTTAGAGTTAGGCTAACCTTAAGCACGATGGTTGCGCCTTGCGTTCTTCTCTTCTGGGGTGCACCTGGTGCAATTGCCATAGATACTCAGCGTGTGCTTGGTCATCGCAAACCCCATTTGCCGGGCAATCTCATCTTTCAACTTTTCCATCTGCTGGTTGGCAAACTCAAATATCTGACCACAGTCGTTACAAATAATGTGATCGTGGTGCTCATGCCCTGGGGTATGCTCATAGTATTTAGTCCCGCGACCAAAGTCGTGCTCTTCCAGCAGATTGAGCTCTAACATCATCTGCACCACCCGGTAGGCGGTAGCCGTGGAGATTTTTTTACCGCGATTACGAAAGTTATTGATAATGTCATCTACCGTGAAATGATCATGCGTGGTAAAAACCCAGCGGGCAATTTCATCGCGCTGGGGGGTTGACTTGAACCCCCGCTCAACCATCCGCCTGCGTAATAAATTCATTTCAGCACTGACATCAATTGCCGGTACCATCAATTTCCATTATATAAAAAAACTACTAATGCGGCCAAAAATCATCGGACTATGCAGGATAACGCTTGTCGCCAGATGCGAAAATGTCTGAAGGAGTCATGCGCGACCACTGGCTACAATTTATAAAAATATGGCTCTTCACCATGGCGGTTTATTTTGTCTGGCGAGTTGTTTTTCTCTTAGCTTACCAGCCGCCCCAAAGCACCTTTTCGGTAAGTGAGCTGGTCATAGCATTTCTCATTGGCCTACGTTTTGATAATGCCATTTTTTTTATTTTGAACGCCCTACCCCTACTGTTATTGTTTTTGCCTATCAAGCAACGGTGGTATGCCACAGGGGTGGATGTATTGTTGCACCTAACTTTTATCTATGCAGTTATTTCCCTGCTTTCAGGTTTTGTCTATTTCGGCATTGCCCAGAAACACCCGACCATTGAGTTGCGCCTAATTTTTAGTGATTTTAGGGAAGTATTTTTCATGGCACTGAAATCCTACTGGTATGTACTGCTAAGTTATGTGGCCATAGTGTTTCTCGGCTGGAAACTTTGGCGCTGGTTGTTTAAGCCTCTGCCGGCTACTCTTTCTTGGCGTAACTCTTTAGTCTGTGTACCGTTGCTCTTGCTCATTACTGTTATTTCCATCCGCGGTGGTCTGCAGAGCCGACCTCTGCGACCCTCAATGGCCTTTCAAAATGAAAACATGTTTTTGGGAAATTTAGCACTAAACAGTGTCTATACGTCAGTAACCGCCTTATTTCATAAAGACCGACTGCCGGTACCACGCCGGTTGAGCGATGAGCTGATCACTGGAGTCTGGCGCCGCTTATTGGCAAATAACGAAAAACCACTGTCGGCCGAGTATCCTCTATGGCGTACCTCGCAAGGGAACGGTGACAAAAAACTTAACGTAGTGGTATTCATTATGGAAAGCTGGTCAGCCGCTGATGTTGGCGCCTTAGGCGGCCGGGGGGATGTCACTCCGTATTTTGACCGTATAGCTGCCGAAGGGCTGCTTTTTACGGAAGCCTATGCTACGAATACCCGTTCCATCGAAAGTCTGCCTTCTATTATTTCTTCCATTCCATCGGTCTATGGCATAACCTATATTACTTCAAATTTTCAGACAAATAGCCAACGCGGGCTATGGGCCATTTATGCAGCTTTAGGCTATAATACTTACTTCGCTTACGCTGCGTGGCCCGGTTCTATGGGGTTTGACTCTTATGCGCGGCAAGTTGGTTTTCGCCACATCATTACCCGCGATTCTTTCCCCTCTGGTACCCCGCAAGATGGCACTTGGGGCATTTATGACGAAATTACTTTTTTAAAAATGCATGAACTCTTTGCTGCTGAAACTAAACCTTTTGCCGCGGTAATCTATTCCCTACATCCCCACCCGCCTTATGGTTTACCCGAAGGGCGGTTAAAAATTAATCACCCGAAACGTTCAGCTTTTTACACTGCCATGCGTTACAGCGATGACGCATTAGCTGCTTTCTTTGAGCGGGCCAAACAGGCCTCGTATTTCAAGGATACCATATTTGTCATCACTGCCGACCACGCTTTTGAACAGCGCCCCGGTCGGGATTCTTTTAGGGTGCCCCTGCTGTTTTATGCACCGGCGCATATTAAGCCTGGTCGCCAAAACCGTGTGGCATCACAACTGGATATTTTGCCCTCACTGATGCAGTTGACAAAAACCGGGCAACCCTATTCAGCAGCTGGCAAATCTCTGTTTGATAACACAGCAGCATTTTCCATATTCCAGAAAGATTCGCTTATGGGATACATAGAGGGCGACTATGCCTTGCTGGCCGATGGTGAAAAGCCGGTGGCGTTATTTAACCGGCACAGCGATCCCGAATTCACTAAAAACCTGATTTCGGCCGAACCATCCGCCCTAAAGTTGCTGGCAGACAATTATTTTAGCTATATTTCTGTGGTGAACAGCGCCATCATGAAGGATCGCTTTGCGCCGCCCAACTGGTAGTTGCAGCTTGGCGGCAAATTTGTCAGTCAGTGGCGTCCAGTGATTCCGGCGCTGGTGGCTTAACTAACAGTTTATCAATGCGCCGTCCGTCCATATCCATGATTTCAAACACGAAATTGCGGTATTCGACTTTCTCTCCCGCTACCGGTAGCCGTTCGAGTTCACTCATGATAAAGCCAGCCACCGTGTTATAACTGACACTCTCATTTTCGGGAGCCAGGTCAATATGGAACAGTTCCTCAAAATCCTCAAGTGGCATCATGCCATCAATCAACCAACTGCCGTCGTCGCGCAGCACTGCTTGTGTTTCGCTAACACTGTCATTGGTAGGTAAATCCCCAACAATAGCTTCGAGTACATCTTTAAGTGTCGCTATCCCCTGCACACTGCCGTATTCATCAATGACCAGCGCAATATGCTTGCGGCTCTGTTTGAACGTTTCAAGTAATTTAGCGCCCGCCATATTCTCAGGTACAAAAAGCGGTTCTATAAGATTTTTGGTGAGGTCTTTCAATTCACCGCGTATTATGTCAGGCAACAAAAATTTTACCGAAGTAATTCCTAACACATCATCTAAACTATCCCCACAGACAGGGAAATAACTGTGCCCACTTTCCATAATCTTCTGAAAATTATTTTCGAGGCTATCATTGACGCTAAGCCAAATAACATCAGGCCGGTGGGTCATTAGCTGCGCTACCGGCAAGTCATCAAGGTTGAACACATTTTCAACCATACTCTGCTCCGACGCTTCAACAACGCCAGCTTTAGTGCCCTCGTTAATGATGGTGCGGATTTCGTCTTCGGTAATGCTGGGCTCTTCATTGTTTTTAATGCCTAATACCTTCAAGAAAACCGTGCTTGACAGTGTGAGAATCCATGCCAGCGGCCTAATGAAAGCTGCAAATAATTTCATTGGACGCGCCATCACTACGGCAATGCTTTCGCGGTAAGACAAAGCAATTTGTTTGGGTACAAGTTCACCAACAACCAGAGAGACATAAGTAACGGTTACCACTACAACCGCAAAAGCTAGCGTGGCCGCATAGTGGGCATATTCGCCAAGCTGGTGTACAAAAAATTCCGTCAACACGGTGGCAATCGTAGCACCCGACAGAGCACCCGCCAAAACACCAATCAAAGTTATGCCGACCTGGATCGTCGAAAGAAAATTGTTGGGATCTTCTGCTAGCTCCAGCGCTATTTTAGCGCCCTTGCTGCCCTCTTCGGCCATAGTCTGCAGACGGGTCTTGCGGGCAGTCACAATAGCCATTTCTGACATCGAGAAAATACCGTTAGCTAAAATCAGAGAAAAAATAGCAATGGCTTCCGCGATGATTTCGTTCATAGTGTAAAGAATGGATTTAGGGCGGTTTCAGGGTAAGGATCTTCCACTTGTGTCAACTCTCAAGAGAAGTAAGTATTCTTAAGTGCGGTTATTTTGTAAAGTTTTAATTAGTAAGATCATCTACGTCAACACCCAAGCAATCCCGTAACAAATAACTGCCTGCAGGAGTTTTTTAGTGACTCAAAAACTTGTATTATGTCGCATCTTTGATAGGGAATTCCCTATCCGTTCAGGAATTCCTGAACAGGGTAGCGGAAGACCGGCAGGTTCGAGGGCTACAATTCTAAGAACAGAAAAGCCCCCGGGGTTAATGAATAGCCCCCGCAGGGTTTTTCAGAGACTCAAAACCGATATAACGTTACATAGGTATTATCCCTGCCATAGTTATGGCATAGGCCGCCCCCCCCGCAGGGGCTTGTTCGTGCCCAAAAACCTGCATTATGTCGTTTGGGGGTGGGGAATTCCTTATCCCGGCGTGTCTTAAATAAAGCAAAAGCCGGGGACGGAAGCCCCCGCGGTAGGGATTGGTTGAGTGGTTACTATTCAATAGTACCAACCTATGGATTGACAGGTTGTCTTAAGAATTAAAACATGTTACAAACTTGAAAGGGGATCTCCATGGCAAGAAGATGTCAAATTACCGGCAAAGGCACTCGCAAGAGCTTTAAGGTAAGTCACTCCAATGTGAAAACGAAAAGAACCTTAAAGGCGAATGTTCATAAAAAGAGAATTTATCTGGAAGACGAAAAGCGTTATATTACATTAAATATATCCACCCGGGCGCTGCGTACCTTACAGAAGAAAGGTCTGCGCTCCATGCTCAAAGACCAGAGATTGTAAACCGGGGTTCACCATGGGTGTGCCCCTGCTGGACTTAACGCGGGAAAACCTGCCCCTGCTTGCTGAAATTAAACAGGCGATTGAGCCTATCTTACAGAAAAGCAGTTTTATTTTAGGTGAGGATGTTGCTAAGTTAGAAGAAGAATGCCGTAATTATTTTGAACTAAAGCAAGGTTTTACTTGTGGGGTCTCTTCAGGCACAGACGCGCAGCTTCTGGCACTGATGGCACTTGCCCATGAACCGGGCAGTGAGTATATCACAACCCCCTTTACTTTTTTTGCAACTGCAGGAGTGATTGCCCGCGCGGGGCTTAAAATTCGTTTTGCCGATATTGAAGAAGATACTTTCAATATATCCCCCTTAGAAATAAAAAAACAAGTGAATGCCAGCACAGCTGGTATTATGCCGGTGCATCTCTATGGCCAAAGTGCTGACATGACGGCGATCATGCAAATTGCTCGTGAACGACATCTATCGGTCATTGAAGATGCCTGCCAGAGCATGGGGGCGCGCCACCAGGGTATTATGTGTGGTAATTTTGGGGATTTTACTTCAATTTCTTTTTTCCCTACCAAAAATTTAGGTGCTTTTGGGGATGCCGGCTTAATTGTATCAACTCGGGAAGACTTAAAAGACAAAACTTTTCGCCTGCGGGTCCATGGCATGAAAAACCGCTACGAGCACTTAGAAGTGGGCGGCAACTTTCGTTTAGATACCCTGCAGGCTGCAGTTCTGCGGGTAAAACTAAAACACTTAAATAACTGGCATGAAAGGCGCCGCCAAAATGCCAAATTATACTATGAAATTTTCTCTACAGCCGGCTTAGCAGAGGAAATTGTATTACCTGTTGAAAAAGAAGGTAATTACCACATTTACAACCAATTTGTTATCCGGGTGAAAAATGGCAAACGGGACGCCCTGAAGGCCTGGCTTGATGAGCGCCAAATTGGCAATATGATCTATTACCCCACCCCGCTGCACCTGCAAGCTTGCTTTAAGCACCTGGGTTACCACAAGGGGGATTTCCCAATAGCCGAGCGCGCCTGTGAAGAAGTTTTAGCCTTGCCCATCCATCCGTTTACCCGTGAGGAAGAAATTAGCGAAGTCGTAACAACCATCCGAACCTTTTACGGCAAATAAATGCAGACAAACTCTCCTTTTACAAAATTCGCTTGGTTTAATCTGTTCTATAACCTATTGGTCATCTTATTTGGCGCTTTTGTGCGGGCCACAGGAGCGGGCGCCGGCTGTGGCGAGCATTGGCCTAAGTGCAATGGTGAAATTGTCCCCCGCCCGCAACAAATTGAGACCATCATTGAATTTACCCACCGTACCACCGCCGGCTTATCACTTTTGTTGGTATTCCTTTTGTGGCTGTGGGCTAAGCATATCTATGCCACAGGCCACCGCGTGCGCCGGGCAGCTTTTTGGGCGCTTTTCTTCATGATAGTAGAGGCTTTCATTGGCGCAGGGTTAGTCTTATTTCGCTATGTGGCCGATGACGCTTCAGTAGGCCGCGCCTGGTGGATGAGCGCCCACTTAGTCAATACCTACATCCTCTTAGCTGTGATTGCGCTTACAGCCTGGTTTGCCTCAGGCGCTGAAGGGGTGAAACTTAAAAGTGCCGGTATTGCCGCCCGCCTGCAACTGGTTTTATTACCCCTACTCGTATTGCTGGGTATGAGCGGAGCGCTGGCAGCTCTGGGCGATACCCTTTTCCCCGGTACGGTTGGCCTGCGCTGGGATGTCCATTTTTATGTCACGTTGCGCAACCTGCATCCTTTTATAGCGGTGGCAGTCAGCGGTTTCATTCTAGCGGTGGTATATCGTACGATCTTTGAAACCAGAAACCTGGCAGCCAACCGAATGGCTTACCTACTTGGTTCGCTGACTGTGCTGCAATTGGTATTGGGAGCTTTTAATATTATCCTATCGGCCCCGGTCTGGCTGCAGTTACTCCATTTGTTTTTGGCGGATCTTATTTGGTTAGCTGCAGTGCTAATGTTAGTTGCCCACCGGCAACGCCATACCGCGGGATGATTATCTTCCGCAACGGCAAACCCTACAATACCCTATACCAAGATCTCTATGCGTCTGAAGATGGTGCTGTCGCACAAGCTCACCATGTTTTTCTGCAAGGCAACCGACTACCAGAAAGGTTTGCTCATCATCGGGGGTTAACTGTTGTCGGTGAATTAGGTTTTGGCTTTGGGATCAACTTTCTTGTAACTGCAGGATGTTTTTTAGCACAAACACAAGCTACCGATCGGCTGTTCTTTGCCTCTTGTGAGCTACATCCCCCCACTTTACCCCAATTAAAAGATGGCCATCTTGCTCTGCCTCTCGACGCTACACTCGTTGCAGATCTGTACCGCCAATGGCCCACACACCCGGGCTTTCACCTACTTTCTTTTGCTGCCGGAAAAATAAACTTGTTACTCATGTTAGGCGAAGCAACACAAATGTGGCGTGAATTCCAGGGCGCCGTTGACGCTTGGTACTTAGATGGCTTTGCACCCACAAAAAATCCAGCTATG
Source organism: uncultured bacterium (assembly GCA_938038265.1). Lineage (GTDB taxonomy): Bacteria > Spirochaetota > Leptospiria > Turneriellales > Turneriellaceae > CALHRC01. Next base: position 2,181 of record CALHRC010000197.1, on the reverse strand, counting down.
TGGAGCGCTCATCTGTTTACGCTCTTGCGCCATTGCAGCGCGGCTAAGGCAACCTTTGCGACGTATTCCGTGGCCAGTCAAGTAAAGGCAGCACTAACTGCTGCAGGTTGGCAGTTTGAAAAAACCACCGGCTTTGGCCGCAAAAAAGAAATGCTGCGCGGCAGCGTAACTGGCCTAACGGCAACCAGCAGTACCCCCCAACACATAACCATCGTCGGCGCTGGTTTAGCAGGTAGTGCTTTAGCCTTTGCCTTAAAAAGACGAGGGGTTGCCGTTACTCTCTGCGACCGCCAGCGCGAACCGAGTGGCGCTTCAGGCAACCCGGCGGGTATTCTAATGCCCATGGTAGCTCACCAAAGCGACTGCTTAGCACAGTTGTGTGCCCGAGGTTTTGCCTATACCAGTGAACTTTTGCGCGGGCAGACAAATATTTTCCGCCCTTTAGGTATTAAGTACATCCCCCCCAAAAATAAACCTATGCCGCCTTTAGAGCAATTGCCCTTTGGTGGGGAATTCCCCATCCGGGATGGCGAGGTAAAGCGCGACAGCTTATTTATTGCCACAGGGGGGATAGTTCTACTTAGCCAGTTCTGCCATTGGCTGCGCCGACAAGTAGCATTTCAGGAAAGGGAAATACTAGATTGGCGCCACATAGAACATGGCTTAGAAAACCCTGTGGTGTTAGCGGCCGGCGCTGAAATGCGGGACTGGCCCCAACTTAACTGGTTGCCCTTGCGCCGTCTCTACGGGCAGGTCAGCTTGTTTTCGGCAGCTGCCATCCAACCGAAACCGGCTCACGTCTTGTGCAGTGATGCCTATCTGTTGCCTCTTGATGGGGAATTCCTCATCGGGGCAACCTTTGACCGAGAAAAAGTACCCTATGCCCCCGAACGGGTGAGCAATTTACTATGCCAGCTACAGCAAGTCTTTCAGCTTAATATAGATTTCACCTTAGCACAACAAAACCATGGGCGCGTTTCCTTTCGCTCTGTTACCTATGATCGCTACCCTTTCGTGGGACAGCTGCCCGCGGTAAATGCTTTTCATCAATTACCTACCAAATACTTAGCTTATGGCGCTGAGCTACCGGATAGTTATTTTGTCGCCAATAGCTATTTGTTTACTGGTTTTGGCTCGCGGGGCTTAAGTTTAGCACCACTGTTAGCGGAAGTTTTAGCCGCCCAACTGTGTGGTGAGCCTTTACCTCTTGAAAAATCGCTATGGCAGCGCCTGTTGCCCAAACGCTTTTTGCTGCGTAACCTGCGCCGCCCGCAAGAACGGCGGATTTCGTTTTAAGCGGGCAAAAACTTTCTTCTAAAATGAAGTGCCTGAAGCCACTAAAGCAACATTCTGGTTTTCGCGCTATTGGCTTAAGGGGGGTTCGGAAAGATCACAGCGAAGAAGATTTTTGGGTAGAGTTGTCAAGCCCAGGATTTCAGTGGCAGAAAAGCGATGAATTCTCCTGCTATACGCTGTGCATAAACCTGTACTTTCTTGAGTTCGCATTGGGGATTACGTCGAATCCTGGAGATTACAGCAACCGATGTGGCCGTTTTGCAAAGATACTCGAGGATTTGATCTTGCACCAAACATTCTAAGGCATCTAACAAATCTTTCTCATACTTGTAACGATTTATATTTTCCAGTGTTGCAGCGCAGAAGTGAACATTTTGGGGTAGGACGTATTCTAAGTTTAAAAGTGTACACAAGCGCTGCAAACATGTGTTGTACGGACTACCTGACAAATGCTGGGACAACCGCCCTAATGGGCCGTAGGGTGAAACTGTCTGGCCAATATAGATTGTCTGAAACTCGGGCAAGAATATCGCATAAATACTAGGAACCTGCTTGGCAATGATACTATTAGACAGTACAACTGTCGCTATTTAGAACATCAATCAGTTTCTGATTTGCCAAATAATTCTATACGATTATCTGCCATAGAGCGAAGCAGATTGCTGAGTTCAGTACCTACATTTTCACGGAATTCTGCCATTATTTCTTCTAATTCATTGATACCTTTTTTATGCTTATAGACCAGAGTATATTCGGCTTTTGCAAGCGAAAAGAAAAGTAGATCGATAGTCTTGATTAGGTCTGCATTGTGACGTCGCGCACCTAAAATATCCCGAACAAAGCGATGGGATTCATTCACTCTGACAAAAAGGCCAAATTCAGGGT
>CALHRC010000196.1 GCA_938038265.1 uncultured bacterium | reverse complement strand
ATGGTTGTCTTGTCCGACATTTTGTGTCGAACGAGTCTTTGGCCAAAAGCCCGCGGGGGTTAAGGGATGGCTTTTCAATCAGTTCAGGAATTCCTGAACAAAATGGGGGGTGGTGGTCATTTAGCCTAACCATAGGGATTGGTTGAGTGCTTACTGTCCCTGTAAAACCGGCTAAAGCTTGACAGGGGGTTTCTGACCGACAAGCCTGCAGGCATGCCTTGGGAGCCACAGTTTGAAACCGGAATCAGCCAGGTGGACATCCAGCACCGTCGTCTGTTTGACAGGCTGGAAACTGTTGGTCGCTTAGCGGCACAGCAGGCGCCCTACAGCGAAGCCGAACGGGAAGAGATCAAACGCTCGGTATATGACCTTGAAGATTATTCCGAAGCGCACTTTACTCTTGAAGAGACCCTAATGCAGGAAAACGAATATCCGGGGCTCGAAGATCACATCAAAGACCATGAACGTTTTACCGCCACCGCCAAAGAGATGTTGGTAAAATTAGATAAAGTACTTTCTGCCGACGATAAAGAGATAAAATCTTTCGTGAGACAATTATACGAATTTTTGCAACACTGGCTCAAGCACCACATATTGGTAAAAGACCACCAGTATGTACCTTATATCCACAATGACTGAATGTTACATAGAGCGACGGTAGCGTCCCCCGACCGCATACAGGGCTGCAGTCATCTGTCCCAAAGAACACACTTTGCAGGTTTCAAATATCTCTTCAAAAATATTCCGCCCGTGAACTGCGGCCTTCTTGAGGTTATCCAGTGCTGCTGGGGCGGTGGCCGCATGGGCTTCATGAAAAGCTTTCAAGTTATTGATCTGCAGGTTTTTCTCAACTTCGGTTGAACGAATCACCTGCGGTGGAATCTGCGTCGGACTGCCAGCCTCTGACAAAAAGGTATTCACCCCGATAATTGGGAGTTTTCCATTATGTTTTAATTGCTCATATTGCGCTGATTCTTCCTGTATTTTATTTCTCTGGTATCCCAATTCCATGGCGCCCAATACGCCGCCGCGTTCCGAGAGGCGCTCAAATTCAGCGAGAATCGCCTCTTCTACCAGATCGGTCAACTCTTCAATAATAAACGAACCCTGTAAAGGGTTCTCATTGCGCGCCAAGCCCAGTTCTCGGTTAATAATAAGCTGGATAGCTACTGCACGGCGCACGCTTTCTTCCGTTGGTGTGGTAATCGCCTCGTCATAGGCATTTGTATGCAGCGAATTACAGTTGTCATAAATTGCATATAGAGCCTGTAACGTTGTGCGGATGTCATTAAAAGCGATCTCTTGCGCGTGCAACGATCTTCCCGAAGTCTGTATGTGGTATTTCAGTTTTTGTGAGCGTTCATTGGCGCCATAGCGAAATTTCATTGCCCGCGCCCAGATACGGCGAGCAGCTCGACCAATTACCGCGTATTCGGGATCAAGACCATTCGAGAAGAAGAAAGACAAATTCGCGGCAAAGTCATCTATTTTCAGACCGCGCGCCAGATAGTATTCTACAAAAGTAAAACCATTCGCTAACGTAAATGCCACCTGCGTAATTGGGTTTGCGCCTGCCTCGGCGATATGGTAACCTGATATGCTGACAGAATAAAAATTTGTCACCTTGTTGGCCGTGAAGTACTCCTGAATATCGCCCATCATGCGCAAGGCAAACTCCGTAGAAAAAATACAGGTGTTCTGCGCCTGGTCTTCTTTCAGGATATCCGCCTGAACCGTGCCGCGCACCACAGCGAGCGTCTCTTTTTTTATATTCTCGTAAATATCGCGAGGTAACACCTGATCACCAGTCAACCCCAGTAACAATAATCCCAATCCGTTATGCCCTTCGGGTAACTCCCCGGAATAGACGGGACTAAATTGGGCGCTTTGCCGCAGAGAATTTATTTTTTGGATATATTGCTCGCTGTCGCTACTTGACCTAATGTACTTTTCGCATTGCTGGTCGGTTGCCGTAACAAGGAAAAAAGCCAGAATCATTGGAGCCGGCCCGTTGATGGTCATGGAAACCGAAGTTGACGGTTCACACAGATCAAAACCGGAATAGAGTTTTTTCATATCGTCGAGTGTAGCGATACTCACACCGGAGTTGCCAATCTTGCCATAAATGTCGGGGCGCCAGTCGGGGTCTTCGCCGTAGAGAGTGACCGAATCAAATGCCGTTGACAGCCGTGCCACACCCATGCCCCGACTCAGGTAATGAAAGCGTCTATTGGTACGCTCCGGGTTGCCCTCGCCGGCAAACATACGGGTCGGTTCTTCGCCGGTTCGCTTGAACGGAAAAACTCCTGCAGTAAAAGGAAACTCGCCGGGGAAATTTTCCCGATAGACCCAGCGCACAATATCACCAGCTCCGGTAAAACGCGGTACCGCCACTTTGGGCACACGGGTACCCGACAAAGAAACAGTATAGTTCTCAGTTTGGATTTCGCTGCCCCGCACCGTGTATTTATATTTTTCAGTTAGGTAATTTTTCTTTTTAGTCGCCCATGAATTGAGAATTTCACGGGTTTCAGGCAACAGAGAATTTTTCTTATTTTCCAGCAGCGCCTCTAACTGCGGCAAGATATTCTTAGAACCTTCGGCGGCGGCTATTTTTATGGTATGCTCCAGGGCTTCTATTGCAGCGGCCTGCTGTGCTTCAGCAGCCGCACGGCGGTCGGCCTCTCGGCACACTGCCGCAATTTCTGACAGATAACGACTTCTCTCTGCTGGTACGATCACCGCCACCTGGCTTTCCCCCGGTTCAAATTTTACCATGTCAGGTTGAAATCTAAAACCTTTTTTATTGAGCGCTTTGAGCAAGTGACGATATAACGTATTTAACCCCGGATCATTAAAATGCGATGCGATGGTAGCAAATACCGGCATGGCATCAAGCGACTCGTTAAACAGACCACGCGCGCGCTGCACCTGTTTACGCACGTCGCGCAGCGCATCTGCCGCTCCCCTTTTATCTGACTTGTTCACCGCGATTAGATCGGCAAAATCAAGCATATCAATTTTTTCTAACTGGCTGGCGGCGCCATATTCAGGGGTCATAACGTAAAGGGATACATCCGCCAGATCGGTGATGCTCGAATCGCTTTGTCCGATACCGGCAGTTTCAACAATGACAAGGTCATACCCCGCCAGCTTGAGAATTTCGATTGCTGTCGCCACATGGCGGTTGAGAGACAAATTAGCTTCGCGGGTAGCCAGCGAGCGCATATAAACACGGGGATGAAAGACACTGTTCATGCGGATTCTGTCGCCTAACAAAGCGCCGCCGGTTTTTCGTTTGGATGGATCGACCGATATCACAGCGATCTCCAAAGTTGAAAATTCTTCCAGCAAGCGAGAGAGCAATTCGTCAGTCAAAGAAGATTTTCCCGCGCCACCGGTTCCGGTGATTCCTACTACCGGAATTTCTTTTGCGGCAGGGGGGATGGTTTCGCCCAGCGCCCCATTCTCTGCCAGTGTAATCGCGCGGGCAATTGCATTACGATTCTTTTTCCGGATCTCTTCAAATAATTTGCCCCCAAAATGATTTTCTTTGCCCCGAGTGCAGCGGGAAATTACATCAAGAATCATACCCTGCAGCCCCATACTGCGCCCATCATCGGGCGAATATATCCTGCTGATACCATAGTTCATCAAATCGCGAATTTCCTGCGGCAGAATTGTACCACCACCGCCGCCGAAGATTTTTATTTCCGAGGCGCCGCGCTCACGCAGCATATCGAACATGTAGCGAAAAAATTCATTATGGCCCCCCTGGTAACTGGTCACAGCTATCCCGTGCACATCTTCATCAATGGCACAGCGGACTATCTCTTCAACCGAACGGTTATGCCCCAGGTGAATGACCTCAACGCCGTTTTGCTGTAGAAGGCGGCGCATGACGTTGATCGCAGCATCATGTCCATCAAACAATGACGCAGCGGTGACAAAACGCAGGCGTTCTGAAATTTTCGCGGAGGGCATGCAACAGTAAAATCTCTTCATACGCCGGCCGTCAACCATAAGCTGACAAGCATGTCAGTATAATCAGTCCCGTCAGATGATCATACAGAGCAACACCTTTGTTCAAACGAAAATATCTTGTTTGCTCATTTCTTGGGCTAAAACCATCCCTGTGAAAAATTATCTTGAGACGACCCGCGATATTTACCGCAAAGCAGCGATGGTTCCTGACCAGGGACTTTGCTGTACCACCACCCCCATGTGGAAGCTGCCGGGTTTGAAAATTCCCCTCGAAATGCAGCAGATGAACTATGGTTGTGGCTCCACCGTACACCCCCGGGATCTCGATAATTCACCTTCTGTTCTCTATGTCGGTGTCGGTGGGGGGATGGAATTACTCCAGTTTGCCTATTTCTCGCGGCAACCGGGCGCCGTTTTGGGTATCGACGCAGTTTCCGAGATGCTGGCTGCCTGCGATAAAAATCTTACTCTCGCAGAGCAACAGAACGAATGGTTCCGCAAAGATTTTATTGAACTACGTGAAGGCGACGCTCTGCATTTGCCGGTAGCCGATAATTCCATACAGGTTGCTGCCCAGAACTGCCTATTCAATATCTTTACGGGTCATGACCTGCGACGGGCACTCAGCGAGATGTACCGGGTATTGAGACCCCACGGCCGTTTGATACTGTCGGATCCCATATGTGACCATAACATACCTGAACACCTGCGTCACGATGAAAGATTGCGGGCGCTTTGCCTGACAGGAGCTATGCCCTTGTCAGAATATCTGCAAATAATAACCGACACTGGTTTCGGCACCGTCGAAATTCGCGCCAAAAGACCTTACCGGCTACTGACTCCGCGACATTACCACACCACGAAAAATATCTTCATAGAAAGCGTGGAAATCTGCGCCATCAAAGATCCCATGCCCGCTGGTGGCCCCTGTATCTTTACCGGAAAAACCGCAATCTATACCGGAGCAGAGGAGTATTTTGACGATGGCAAAGGCCATATTCTGCGAAATAATTTTCCCCTGAATGTGTGCGACAAGACTGCTGCAGCTCTTGCCCAAACTAACGAAGAGATTTATATCACACCATCCACTTTCTTCTATGACGGAGGCGGTTGCTGTTGAGTACGAAATTAGTGGCTGAACGAGAACGCTATAAGTAATTTTTTATATAAACATGAAGAAGAGAAAATTAGGCAACATCGAAGTTCCGGAAATTTGTCTGGGTACCATGACCTGGGGTTTGCAAAACACGCAGGATGACGCTTTCGCCCAAATTGATATGGCGCTGGAACACGGCGTTAATTTTCTCGATACTGCCGAAATGTATGCGGTGCCCCCCTCGGCTGAAACTTACGGTAAAACCGAGACCATTATTGGCAACTACTTCAAATTGCGCGGCAACCGTGCTGCCATTATACTGGCAACGAAAGTAGCCGGCGCTGGCATTAAATACATTAGAGGGGGAGCGCCTATTACCGGTAGCTCCATCCGCGCAGCGCTTCATGAAAGTCTTAAAAGGCTACAGACTGACTATGTGGATCTCTACCAGTTACACTGGCCCAACCGCGGTTCTTACCATTTTGGGCAATTCTGGTATTATGAACCGGGCAAGACAGCCACGACTGCCGAGGTGGATAACTTTCTCGAAGTTCTGCAGACACTCACAGATCTTATCAGAGAAGGCAAGATAAGACAAATTGGTCTTTCAAATGAAACAGCTTGGGGTGTGATGAAATACCTGCAACTAGCAGAGCAACACGGGCTGACGCGGATGGTCTCAATTCAAAATGAATACAGCTTGCTCTATCGGCTGCACGAACCTGACATGGCAGAAATTTCGCTGCGGGAGAATATTGGTCTGCTGGCCTGGTCGCCTCTGGCCACGGGTCTGCTAACGGGAAAGTACGCTAACGGACAAAGACCGGTGGGCAGCCGCTGGACCATCCAGAATAAGTTTAACCAGCGGGATACCCCCCAGGCACATGAGGCAGTTGCAGCTTACGCGGATTTGGCCCGTCGCCACAATCTGTCACTCCCGCAGTTAGCACTTGCTTTTGTGTTATCTCGCTCTTTTGTGACTTCTGCCATTATCGGTGCCACCAATCTCGTGCAACTACAAGAAAACCTCACGGCATCAGAAATTACTTTGACACCTGAAATTCACAAAGAAATTATTGCCATCCGCAAAAAGTTTCCAATTCCGTACTAAAATAACATGGCTGCCATTGAATCAATACACCTGCCCTTACAAACACCAGCGCCGCCCTTCAGCCTGCCCGACACGGTAAGCGGCAGACTAATTTCGTTTTCAGACATCCGCGGCGCGCGGGGAACGGTCATTTATTTCATCTGCAACCATTGTCCCTATGTGGTTCACGTGCGCCACGAGTTAGCCAACGTTGCCCGCCACTACCTGCCGCAGGGAATAGGCTTTGCGGCCATCAGCTCAAACGACGTTACCCGCTATCCCGACGACTCTCCCGAAAAAATGAAATTGCTGGCAACTGAACTGGCGTTTCCCTTTCCCTATCTCTATGATGAGACGCAGCAGGTTGCCCGCGCTTACCATGCCGCCTGTACCCCTGACATCTACCTGTTTGACGGCGCCGACAGGTTATATTACCATGGGCAACTTGACGACTCCAGACCGGGCAACGGCAAACCTGTCAACGGCGCATCGCTACGCGCGGCAATTGATTCCCTGCTGGCGCAGAGACATCCCCCCGAAAAACAACTGCCTTCTGTTGGTTGCAGCATAAAATGGAAAGGTTGACAAGCCCTGTCGCCATGGCAATACCATCCCGTGAAAGACAGTAGAAGATTTCAGATTTTTTTTTTAGCAATAATTTTTTTTCTGCCACTGGCTTTACCCCTACAGGCAATCTATCGTCCTTTTGACATCAACCGACCTGGAGCACGCGCTCATGGAGCCGGCGGTACCGGAGTTTCTAATATCGACTCAATCGGCACTCTCGGCATGAATCCCGCTTATCTAGCGGATATTTCTAACGCTTCGGTAGCATTAGGTCTCGATGCCCAAACCCGCATCCAGCGTGTGCAAACTGAATTTTATGTCGCACCGCAGTTTATTCCTGTACTTGCCTGGGGCTCCCCACTGGGCAACGACGGCGGCGTTGGGCTTATGATCAACAGCCCCATGCAGCGCCTGTTTCCCGACAGCGAATATATCCTCTATAATGTCGAGGCGGCTTACGCTCATTCAATCACCCGCAGTTTGAACGTTGGTGTCACCGCCGGCGCCGCTGTCGGCATACAGGCGCAGATCTATTACGCCACAGCTTTTAGCTGGTCGATCTCTGCTTTGTACCATCACGAACAGTTTAATTTTGGTTTATTGTTTCGTCCCGGGGTTACTTTGGAATACAACCCATACACTAGTGGATCTAACGTAACGGAACGCACACCTGATTTTTTTAAATTTGGCGTCAGTCGTTGGTTTGGAAAAGTACAAGTGGCTCTTGAATTTGAGCAAGTGTCATGGTCAAGTTCAAGTTTCCAAGAAAATGGGGTGGATGTAGCTCCCCGTTTTGAGCCCGGCTTTCTCGGCGGCATCAATCCTCATTTAGGTTTTTCGTTCCCCATTCCACGATTTCCGGGACTACAATTCAGAACCGGCGTTTATACTGCTGACTTCTATGACTTCGCCGGCCGCAATGACCGGCAGATCCTCTGGACCCTGGGCTTAGGCGGCCTCGCCGGTGAAGATTTCTGGGGGGAACGCCTGAGAATTGATTTTTCGCTGGTGTCAAGCTATATCCCCTCACTCTTCTGGAAAGAGGCCAACCAGATTGAGCGCCTTCAAATGACCTTTGAATTTCTCTACTGATGAGCACCTGGCCCGTCAATTTGATACAACACGCCATTCTTGGTATGTATCTATTGACCCTACTGGCATGCAACAGCACCCCAAAACAAGAAGAGCCGGAGCCGCCTGTCAAGCGCCTGGTTCGCGAATACCACTCACTTGACTGGCAACGCCGGGTGGCCATCTTTGAAGAGTGGGATTCAAAGCGACCAACAGAACCAGAAGAAAGACAATTATTTAAGTATGGTCTTGAAGATGAACATCCTGCAGTGCTCATCGCCTGCCTCAAACGCTCCGGAAAATTAGGTTATGACGAATACCGCCGCTACGTCATCACCTTACTGCAACATCCCGATAGCATGGTACGCTGGCACGCTGTTCTCGCCTTAGAGCAGTTTTCTGTGGAAGAGACAGACCTAACCTCAATATCACGACGCATCACAGATACGGAATGGCTGGTACGTGAAGCGGCATTCCGCTCGATCCGGCGTTATTCTGCAGAAAGAAAAAATAAAACCCTTTTCTTTCCGATAATTTTTCGTCTCGAAGAACAAAACGCAGCAGTACTTAAAGAAATCTACCGAACTCTTATTTGGTATGACGACGAGCGCGCTTTCCCCTATATGCTGAAACGTACTTACCTCGCTAGAAGCGGCTATGAGTTGATCACTACATTACAGGAATTAAAAGTATTAAACCGGCCAGAAGTAACCGCCCGAATACGTGCAGTCGCCAGAACACACTCACGACCAGATATCCGACAGGCAGCAGCGGATCTCCTTAAAAAATAATGAATCGGGAACTTGAAGATTATCTCACTAGTTATCTGACACCGCAGCGGCGCCTACTGCTTGAACAGGTACTGTCACAGCGTATCGGCTACGCCGCGGTAATCCTGGAAGATATCTATGATCCCCATAATGCCAACGCCGTGATCCGCAGCGCCGAAGCTATGGGGATACAGAAAATTTTTGTAATCGAAAACCGCAATCGCTTTCAATTATCGCGGGGAGTCGCTCGTGGCGCCTATAAATGGGTCACCGTTGAGCGTTACGGCAATAACATTAACGATAACCTGGAGCAATGTATCCGGCGCGTAAAATCGGCCGGCTATCGAGTCTATGCAGCAACCCCTCACGAAAGAGCTATGTCTTTAGAAGACATCCCCCTGGATCATCCCGTTGCCCTAATGTTCGGTTCTGAACAGAAGGGACTCTCCGCAGCTGCATTAGAAGCCGCCGACGGCGTTTTCCACATTCCGATGTACGGTTTCACAGAAAGTTTCAACATTTCAGTCAGCGCAGCGATATCCCTCTATTCACTAACCGCGCGAATACGCGCAACCATCCCTAATTGGCAGTTACCTGAAGCGGAACGTAATGAATTGCGAGCGCTGTGGGTGCGCCGCTCTCTCAAGCGGGCCGCCCTGTACGAAAAAGAATTTCTCGCCCGAAAGAAAAGCTGATTGCCAGAGTGTTTAACAACCAAAAATAGAATTATGCGCCCTAGTATCATTGTTACTTTGCTGATAGTCGTTACGTCGTTTACTGCCTGCAGCAAGAAATACCCCCGCGCCAATTATCTTTCTCCTATGAACCGGGATGATATTGGTTTTATTGACCATGACACCTGGCAACAAATAAGCTACGGCAATTTTTTTCCTGAATCTGAACCACTGGTATTACGTAATACATACATCGAATATCCCATGAGCGAAGAATACAGTTTTGAAGATGTCAAATTGTATAATGCCAATCTCAAGAGACGCAAACCGCAGGGTAAAAACAGCTATTCCGTTGAAGAACTACTCAAAACCGATCTGGACAATATCCCCCACGAAGCAATACCACTAGACCAGGTAGACCCCGACCTGCACAAAATCGCCGAGCTAAAAAGAGCAATATTTGACAAAGCCTGCTCCCATGCAAGGCTATTGTCACTCTATAACTGGTTGATCAACGCTACTAAATCCGATGCTAACCCCATCACCCCAGAGACACTCTCCGCCCTCAACGCCCGCTATTTCCCCCCGCAGCCCATCTATTTTGCCGGCACCGAAGAAGCCATCGCCATGTTGGAACCAATGCTGCACAAGAAAGGCTTTCGGTACGAAGTCATCAGCGAGCGCCAAGCGCAGGAAGGATATTTCCGCTGCAAAATGGTTTTGCATTACAAGATGAAAGATCTAATTCTTAAAGATAAAAAACTGCGCCAAATGACCCAAGTTCATGACTGAATATAATTATGGCTCACTGAAACTCAGGGCTATCGGCATAGGAGGGATAGAATCCTGTTACATCCTTCCCTCCTATGACATCGCATTTGATTTTGGACGCTGCCCCGACCCCCTGGTGGATACCTCCCAAGTATTCCTAACTCATGGACACTTAGATCATTCGTCGGGATTACCATACTACTTCAGCCAACGTTCCCTAAAAAGGTTGCCACCGGGTACAGTCTATGCTCCCGCCGCTATAGTAGAACCTCTTTCAGAAATACTGCGCATCTGGCATAAAATTGAAGACTTCACCTATGAAATACAACTCAAACCACTAAACCCCGGGGATCGCGTCGATATCGGCAAAGACCTACAAGTCGTCGCCCTCAAAGCGAACCACCGCATTCCGGCACATGGCTACGCCCTGGTGCGCAAAACAACCAAACTAAAACCACAATACCTTCACCTCTCTGGAGATAAAATTAAAAAGCTCAAAGAGAGCAAAGAAGATATATTTGAAATTAAAGAGAAATCCCTCTTCTGCTTTTCCGGCGATACCACCATAGAGTTTGTCCTGGAAAACGAACTGGCGCGCGAAGCTGAAGTCTTACTGCTCGAATGTACCTATATTGACGAGAAACGTCCCGTACAACGCGCGCGAGACTGGGGACATATCCATCTCGATGAAATTGCCGCACATGCCACCTGCTTTAAAAATGAACGGCTGTTGCTAACTCATTTTTCTAAAAGATATAAAAGCTCATATATCCAAAAAATAGTGCAACGCAAACTGCCTGAAGATCTTATGCGCCGCACCGAGCTGCTAACGCCGCCATTTCATTAAATGGCAATAAACTTTGCGAGCTATTTTATTGGTTTTTTTAGCTTAGGCGAATAGATCAAGCTAAACATCCCCCATTTTTTACGCAAAATTGCTTTTAAAAACCTTTAAGGAGTGAAGGGGGCTCACCCGCCCCCTCGCTGCGGCCAAACTGCCCGCGCAAAGCGCGGGCACCGGCGGCGTTCCGCCCTTATCGGGCGCCGGTTTTCGCTCATCCGCTCAAACCTGACCGCCGC
>CALHRC010000195.1 GCA_938038265.1 uncultured bacterium | reverse complement strand
GTTAGCCCGCACCGATAACACCAGCTTCCGGGTAAATTCTGCCAGCAACCGTTCGTCTGCGGTGCGTGCTTCCTCAAGCTCAATCCCGGAGCGAGCGAGCGTATCGCTCAAAGGCTCCATGCTCAGCGCATCGATTAAAATTCCTTCGTTAGAAGAATAGACCTGGCCATAGAGACGCAGCTCACCAGTTGCCGAGCGTTCATAAAAGCCTGCAATTAAAAGGGGGATGGCTTGAGTTTTCGCATTAGCCAACTGAGAACGTAAAATTTTATTTTGAGAATTATCTTCATCGACATAAATTACCTCCCAGTTATATTTAGTGAATTCTTCGGTTAGTTTTTGGCGAATACTGGTAGCAACATTACCTTCACTCTCACCGGAAATCGGCGCAAAGCGCAGCACAACAACTTGATTTTTCTGTGGTTCTTCTGCAAGTAACTTTGGGGCATTCCCAAGGAGCAAAACCAACAGCCAAACTAAACTAAAGCGAAAACTAACCCACTTCATGTACCACCTCGCTGTTGCCGCAACAACCTCTCGGCAGCATCTTTTTTCTGGCGGGACAGACGCAGGTACTCCTGTGCCTGGCGGTGCGCGGGATCAATGAGCAACACATTATCAAAAAGCAGGATGGCTTTGTCATAGTCTCGGTTATTATAGGCTTCACTACCCTCTTCCATATATCCGGGGATTTTTTTTGCCTCCAGACTGCGCAGGGCCGCCAACTCGCTTTTGGCCCTCTGGTTTGAGGCCAACACCTTAAGAGACTCTAAATAGGCGCGGATGGCGTCAAAATTGCGGCCGGCCCTTGCCTTATATTCACCATCCCGGCGAAACTCTTCACTAAGCTCCCAAATCGCTTTGTTAATACCTGCTTTAGCTGCCTCATTTTTGGAATTTAATTTTAGTACTTCAGCATATTTAAGGCGTGCTAAAGCATATTTACGTTGTTGCATATACGAGTCAGCTTCAGCTAACAACTGGCGGGTACGGTGACCCGTTTGTTTTTCTAAAATGATTTCTAAATAAAGCAAAGCAGATTTGTTTTCGGGATCTTGCTCTAAAATCATTTCAAAAATTTTTCTAGCGGCATTGATTTTTTCTTCCCGCAGCATGGTAACTCCGACACCAAAAAGGCGGGTATTGCGCGCCCGCCGCACAATGGCTTCAGGCAATTCAATTCCCTGCAGGCGGGCATAATTTTCGTTTACATAAAGGGATTTTTCTTCAGGTAACCTGACCAGTTCATCGCGGCAACGTGACTGACCCGTCGCTACCCGATGGTACAGCTCAGCAGTTTGGATACCAATGCGGGCATAATCGGGAGTTAAGGCAAATGTTGCCCCTAATTCAAGTAATGAAGTAAAACCCGTCATCAAAATTTTTTTGTTCTCTAACGCATAGCGCGAGAGCAACTCAAAGTTAGTTTTGGTATAGAGGGGATCGGGTGGCATGAATATTGCCTGTGCTCCACCGGCAGACTCCTGTAAGCGACGGGCAAACTGATCTAAGGTTTCTACTCTTACCGGAATATATAGCAGACCATAGCGCAGGTCATAGTACGAACCCTCAAGGGCTGTGTCAGTTCCTGCCGGAGAATGCAGGGCTACCACCTGGCGCGCCTGGGGATCAATTTCACGCAGGGTGTCAAAAAAATCTGCAATGGGTAAATCCATCGAAACACCACAGATATCGCCTGAAGACAAATCTAACGTTTTGGGCGAACTGACCATGGAGAAGACCAAAGTAGACTGCGGCAGGTACTGCCGCACGGTACGAGCGGCCCGCAAACCAAAGGCAATGGTAATGGGAACTTCGCGGGATGACAGCTGCTTGAAATAGCTTTCAAGATCCCCATACTGGGCTTCGAGGATATCCAGATAGAGAATTTCCGTTTCTGCCTGAATCACAGTTTCCATCCCCATCAAAGCCTCTTCGTAAATGGAACTATCCGACGAAACATAAACCGGTACGACAACGGCCAGCAGAGACCTAGCGGGTAAGATGAAACCCAGCCAGCCAAACAGCAATAACCAGCGACGCAGGCTGAATAGGTAACGGTAAGCACTCATGTCGCACCCGCAACTGCTTTCTCAACCGATAACTTCGCCAGGTTATCCCTTCCCACCTGGTAGTCAGGATCGAGCAACAGCACCCGTTCCAACTCCCGGCGTGCCTCTGACACCTCTCCGATATTATACAGGGCTACTGCCAGGTTATTACGCGCAGTTTTGTTATCAGGATTGATGACTAACACCCGGCGGAAATCCTTGATGGCATCGACATAGTTTTTGGCATACATAGCACAGGTACCCATTTTATACCAAGCCAGCTCATTATTGATATCAATCTCAGTTACCTTAGAGTAAGCCTCATAGGCCTTGTGCCAATTTTTCTGGCGAAATTCACGGCGAGCAGCAGCCAGATGAGCCTTAAGCTGAGCTTCATCATGTTTGTCGCGCTGGCGTAGTTTTGCCTCCTGTATCTGACGGAACAATTGCCGCGCTTCAGGATATTCCGATTCCAGCTGTAGCAATTTACCGATAATGTAATCGGCCCGCGATAGCACCCCCATTTCATAATAGACCCGAGATAAGTGCAACAGGTTGAGCTTATGCTCCCGATCACGCAACAGCAGGCATTCGCCATAATCGGCAGCCGATTCCAGCTGGCCTTGCAGGCCGCGGATGTACGATAAAAGGTAGAGAGCTTCATTATTATCAGGCTGCAGTACGGTGAGCTGTTCAAAGCAATCCGCCGCTTCATCATAGCGCTTGGACTGAAAATAAATCCGCCCCAACAGATAGAGCAGCTCAGGAAAAGGTTTGCCCCCACTGCTGAAAGGCTGGATGGCCTGCAACGCCTCTTCAACATTGCCCTGCGCCAACATATCCTCACTGGTGCGCAGCGAACGTTCGAGCTCATCAGGCACATCACCTTCAGGTGCAGCGACATCTTCAGAGAGGCGAATAGAAAGCAAAGAGAGATCATCCATTAGCTTGCCGGTTTTTTTAATTTCTTCTGCCAGCCGGTGGATATCGCCCTTGGCTTTTTCTGTAAGGCGCAAAATCAGCGTTTCGTCTTCATTGACATACTCTTCGCCTTTCTCGTTCTGTATCACTATGTCATCGCGACCATCCGAGCCGGCAATCACCACATCTCCTGGCATAAGCTGAAAGGTACGGATAGCTAATTTTTCATCTTCACCAGGTGTGCCTAATTTACGCAAGGCCTGCGAATCATCAATAAAAGAAGCAACTCCATCGCGATATAAAATAGTAGCAGGATGTTCCGCATTTATAAAGTAGAAGAAACCGTTCTGCTGGTCCACTAAACCTAAAAGGATCGAAATATACATCGTACCGTCAAATGATTCAAAAATGTTTTGCAAATCGCGGTAGGTGTCCCGCAACCAGATCTCCGGTTTACGTGCCCGGTTCTTACCTAATTTTGACTGGATAATATGTGCCTTAAAGGCCGCCCCGAGTACAAGGGTCCCTCCCGCCCCCTGGATCGATTTACCCATGGCGTCGGCATTGATCACCACCGTATAGGGACGCCGGTTTATCAGAATAACATCCGTGGTACAGAGATCCCCACCAATTTCACTTTTACGATGGCGAAAACTGAATTTCTTTTTCTGTTCAACAATAAAATCAGTGATGATTTTCCCATGCTCATTGTTATTGCTCTGCAAAGGTTTGGTCAGCAGCGAAGTGAGGAAATAGTCACCATCTTGCTGCTCCTTAAGCGCCCTGACTTCCTGTAACGTATCGTTAAGTTCCTTAGTACGCTGCGCTACTTTTTCTTCAAGATTCTGCGTGAAATCATGAATGCGCGCTGCCATGTCATTAAAAGAGGCTGCCAGGTGACCTATCTCATCTTTTGTCGTGACCTCTATTCTATGGGATAGATTACCACGACCAATAATTTTAGCACCTTCCGATAAAGACAAAATCGGTTTTGTAATCATGACGGCGGCAAAGATCGCCACCGCTATGGCAATGGCAAAAATAATTCCCGACACATATAAGATGGTAGAACGAGTTTCGGCAATCGGACGATAGACCTGCTCACGGTCAAATTCAAACACAGCAGCACCCACACGCAGATCCTGGTTTTTGTATTTGATAAAAATTGGATAGATGAACCTCAGCAGGGATTTCTCTTTCTGCACCTCGTCCATCGTCAGTTCAGATAAACGCCCTAAACGCTGCAGCTCTTCAGCCGACAGCCGGCTACCCACCTTGCGCCCTTCCCCGGTGGCAGAGACAACCATCCCCTCATGATTTAAGACATAGGCATTCTGCAGACCTTCAATCTCGGCCTCAGAAAGACCCTCAACCACAGTGCGTGTACTATCGAACGTTATATTGAGCAGTAACTCTTCGGTAGCAGCTTTCGCAATATTCTGCGAAATATTGCGACAGACATCAAAAGTTTTTTTCGTGATAATGGCCTCGTTGCGGTATAACACCACCATCGATAGCGGAAATATTGCTAAACTTACGACCGCTGAGATTAACAGCATCAGTTTGATTTTAATATTCATACTTAACTCAGTTCAATCAAACTACTCGACAGAATACGGAATCACATGGTCACCTAAATACAGGATGATCGCTTGCAAGGCAATTCCATACGTTCTGCCACTATACCAGTATTGTCAGTAAAATAAAATAACAGATTTGTGGCACGTCAAGCATTTGAAAAAAAAAATTGCCCTACTAATCTGAAAATGACCATTGTCAATTATGATGAAATTAAGCGCCAAATGGGAACTCTCTGCCATACCAGAAGGTAAGATCATAAACAACCCACTGCTCTTTCAGCTGGAAACCCCGCCAGCTTCCGGCAGCCCCCAGCAACTTGTCGTAGTGCTGGCCCTCGACCGTAGCTGGTCCATGAAAGGAGAAAAGATGGCCGCCATTACTGATGCCGCTATTCTGTTCCTCAACTGGCTGACCCGCAATGATGCCCTAGGCATTGTCACCTATGCGCAGGATGTCAAGGTCTGCCACAACCCGGCACTGTTAACCGACAAAACAATAGTGCAAGAAAGAATCCGCAATATCCAACTGGGAACATCTACCAACTTAAGCGGCGGCTGGCTACAGGCGCTGCGCTTGGCAGAAAACTTTCCTGCCGAAAATACGATCCGCCGGGTAATTTTGCTCACCGACGGGCAAGCCACCATGGGCGTCCGAGAAGACGAAAAACTTGTTGAAATTGCTAAGCAGTACGCCGCCCGTGGCATCCACACCAGTACTATCGGGGTGGGAAATGACTTTAACGAACAGAGCCTACGGCAAATTGCCCGTGCCGGTGAAGGCTCCTTCTATTTTATTGAAACTCCCGAACAAGCAGCAGATATTTTTTACCAGGAGTTCGGCAACATCCGCAGTCTCTATGCCCAGGCGCCAGAAATCAGGTTTTCTCTACCCAACAATGTAAAGCTCAAATCGGTTTTAGCTGACGCCGAAGTGGAAACCTCCGAGAGTGGCGCTATTGTACGCACCGGCGACATCCCCGCCGATGACCAACGCAAAATTGTGATGGATTTTGCCATGACAGCTAGCAGTACTGACCTCGCCATTGCCGGAGAACTGGTCTTCTTTAACGTCAGCAATGGCATGAAAGAAGAAAAATTGCGCTTTCGTATTCCGGTAAAGATAGCAGCTACTACAGCAGAACCCAACAAAACTGTCAGTGAGGAATATATCATTGCCCTCTCAGCCAGAAAAATGGAACAGATCTCCCAACTTGCCGCCCAAGACGCCACGCAAGCCGCCCAACAGATACAGCAATTAGAAGAAGAGATTTCTGCACTGATGCGCGAGAAAACAATCCAAATACCCTGGCTCAACGAAAGAATTAAAAATATGATGGCAAAACTTGCAGGCGACAGCAACTTAGGCCGTAAACACATGCTGGCAGAAAGCGCTAGAATGTTCCGTAGCCGAAACCTCCAGGGCCGGATAGTCAACGATAGGGAAGTGCTGCGCGACGCCCTAACCGAAAACCTCGACCTCTACAAGGTTCCTGAATTTAATGACAAAATGAATGCCCATCTTGCCGCCGGCATTCGTTTTATTTTGTTAGATCTCTCCCGCTGCGCCTTTCTTGACTCCTCGGCTATCGGAGCCTTGATACAGCTTTCCAATTCGTTAGTTAAAAGAGGGGGATTGCTGGTGGTTTATAGCATACCGGCCACCTTAGAAAAAATTTTTACGTCCACCCGTTTAGATAAATTTATCCCGGTCGTGGAAAATGAACAAGCTGCGTTAGCTTTATTGCCCAAGGAATAACGTAAACAGACTATTCAATGAAAACGTAACTACCCAAGCAATCCACTGAAGGGATAACTAAAAAGCTTAATTATGTCTCATGGGGGATAGTTTTCTGGATGGGGAATTCCCCTTCCGGTAGGGAAATCTATAGCTTGTTCAGGAATTCCTGAACAAAGGAAAACCGGGGGTAGCTAAAGGCCAGGCAGGCTCTTAGCAAGGCTCGAGGGCTACCAAGAACCATTGCGGTGCTTTAGCGCCGCAGGCCATGGCCGGCTCAAGGCCCCCCTTCCCTTATACTTTTTGGGTGGCGAATTCTTCATTATAGTTCAGGAATTCCTGAACAAAGATTTCTTGGTGGTTACATTAAAACCGACGGTGTTGCAAGGCTGGCAACTTTGTTCGGATATTAACTAATGCTTCTTTACTTAACTCGGCAACCAGTAGCCCCTCACCTTCAGACAGTTGGGTTACCACACTCCCCCATGGATCAATAATCATAGAATGGCCGTAAGTCTGCCGGCCACCAAAATGCTCTCCCCACTGCGCAGCCGCTATAACATAGCACTGGTTTTCAATAGCCCGGGCACGCAGCAATACTTCCCAATGCGCCTCCCCGGTCACTCTGGTAAAAGCTGCCGGCAAGAGAAGTACATCCACCTCATGGTATCTAAAAATTTCAGGAAAACGCAAATCATAACAGATAGCAGCAGTAACCTTAAAACCAGCCACCCCAAAGGTACCCGGCGGGGATTTACCAGCCACAGTTGCCGCCGACTCGCGGTAATAAATACCACCGGCTTCCACATCAAAAAGGTGGATTTTATCATAACGAAACAAAACTTGTCCCGCGGGAGAAAAGACACTCATGCGGTTAAACGCTTTTTCTTCGTCTTCAGAGGGGGCCGGGTAACCACCTCCAACTACCAACATCTTATGGCGGATGGCAGCTGAACGCAGAAAATTTTCCACCTCAGTAACCAGCGTAGGCGCCAGCTTCAGCTTTACCTCTTCCCTGCCAAAAAACGCAAAATTTTCAGGCAGTAGTGCCAGCTCCGCTCTGGCTGCAGCTGCGCGTTCTAAAAATATTTCTATTTTACTGAAATTTTTACTTACATCCTCATCGGAATTGAGTTGGATGGCTGCAACCTTCATGAGAGAGACTCTGGTTAAAACAGGCGGCTTGTCAAGCAGGACGGCTAACGATTCCCTTACCAGGTTTTTTTCTAAATAAGGAAAGTCGGCAAGGGTCCCTCTGGGTGCGCCCAGTAATCTTCGGGCAGGAAGGATTTTGAGTTCAGGAATTCCTGAACAATTACTTGGTGGGACCGCAACCTTTCCAGCAATACTTGCTTATTCAGTTTTATCCCATACCAGAACAAACGCCACCACGGCACTGCCCGCTCACTCTCCAAAGTCACAAGATAGCGTAACAAGGCCACCCGAATAAGCATCGAAACAGTCACCCCCAAAGCCGACGCCTGCATCTTAACCCACAAAATATCCTCCCCATAAAAACAAACATAAAACCGACCTAACTCCCGAAATGGTGTTTGTGAAGCCTTGATATCTCCCACCATGGCCTGAAATTCTTCTCTGTTGATTTTCTTTTTGTGCACCAAACGGAAAATACAGTAGCGTGCGAGCCATGACATGGTGCAGCACCTCCGGCGGGCAAGGGATCGCAAGCATTTTTTTACGCTGTTGGCGAGGCGGATTTCCCAGATGTCGCTTACCCCATAATTGGCTTGGGTTGATGTATTTCTAACTCTCATAGCTATATATACCCAGCGACAAGGCGAAAATTTGCAAAAAAAGCTAATTAAACAGAAAAAATTTTTATTTTGGGGAAATTTTTATAGAAAACTATTTTTGCTCAGAGTTTACTTCTCCGCGAGAATTTTATTTAGGCTTGCCTGAACAGTGGACCACCTGCGCCAGGTAATAAGGCTAAAACCTCTTTTTGTTCAGGAATTCCTGAACAAAGACAAGGTTAGATTGCCCGCAGTGGGTTTGTTAGTTACCCCAAAGCTAATATTATGCATAGGGGGCACGGGCGAGGCCCGGCGGGGGACTTTGTCTGCCTGATGGGGGAATTCCCCACCAGCCCCATCTGACAGGGAGTGTCAGAAAGATACTCTGGGCAGGGTGTTAAGACCCACCGATAGGTTTGGCCTCTATTTTGTTCAGGAATTCCT
>CALHRC010000194.1 GCA_938038265.1 uncultured bacterium | reverse complement strand
ACTACCAAAAACGGCTCTGCAAAAACTGAAAACTTGCAATCCGGGTTGGAACTGCAGAAATCCCCCCGTATTATTCTTGAAGCTGCAAAAGCAGAAGAACTTGATGCTTTAGCAGACTCTCTTGGTATCGGCATCGAACAGAAATATTACCGACTGCCACCCATATCTATATTCCGCTTTAAGCTGGAGAACGAAACAACATCCCCCCAAACATTTAATTTTTCAGATTGCGAATTTCACAATGATCTTCATGAGATTTTCCCAGTGGTTGACCGGCGCTCCTATGAAAAGCGTTTCACTTCATCGGCTTACCAGAGGTTTCCCTATAACGCCATATTTGCCTTTTATTTCACCAGCCACCCTGAAAAAAAGAAAAAAGAGTTTGGCCCTTACCCAGCACGTATTTTACCCGACGAAATTCTGGAATTACCCGCAGGTTCCCAGGGGCAGCTCTATGTACCCTTTGAATTATTAAGTATAGGCAGCAGGATAGTTCGGCTTACCTGTGCCGCCGCTGGTGTGGATAAAAGGTTTTACTACCGCGCCATCCGCGCTGACCGAGAAAAATAAAAATGGTTGCGCTGCCTTTCATTTGTAACTGGGGAACTTGCTTTACGCTTTATGCGCATTTTCAATAGCTGAAGCGATGCGGCATGTCATCCGCCAGGTTTGTACTAAGGCTTTTTTTCTCGTACAGAAATTTTATCCCAGATCGCCCGACCTGGGCTTACACCTGCGCGCTTTGGTAGTCATTACCCTGTTTTTCGGAGTTGCTGCGGTGCTTTTTGTCGCGGCCATCGCAGATATCGCTGGGGTTTATGCCCTAAAAGATTACCGTCCACCAACTCCCTCAAAACTGCTCGACCGCAAAGGGCGTTTAATTACTACTTTTTTTCAAGACCAACGTATTCTGGTTAGTAAAGAAGAAATTCCTCTTTTTGTAAAGCAGGCTTTTTTGGCGATGGAAGACAACCATTTCTACTCGCATTGGGGTATTGACCCGCAAGGGATCCTGCGTGCCGCACTAACCAACCTTTGGGCCGGCGGCGTAAAACAGGGCGGTTCCACCATTACCCAGCAGTTAGCCAAGGTAATTTTGACTGGCAAGCAGCGCACCCTTACCCGAAAAGCCAAAGAAGCCATTTTGGCTCTGCTAATTGACGCTAAATATTCCAAAGATGACATCTTGCAGCTTTATTTTAACCAGATTTACTTTGGGCATGGCACCTATGGCATTGAGGCTGCAGCACAGTTTTACTTCCAGAAAAAAACCGCCGATCTCACCTTAGGTGAGGCCGCCATCTTAGCTACCCTGCCATCCGCCCCCAACTATTACTCACCTGTACGCAACCCGCGTATTTCCATGACAAAACTTTCACTGGCTTTACGCCGGATGGTTGACCGAGGGTTTATCTCAATACCGCAAGCCGAGGCGGCATACCGCGAAATGCTACACTACTACGCCGGTCTTAATATCTCACCTTCCGAAACCGCCTATGGGCGCCGCCAAGATGAAGCGCCCTACTACTCTGAAACCGTACGCCAGATACTTGAAAAAGAAATCGGTAAAACTCTGCTCTACGAGGGCGGTCTGGTAATCCATGGTACACTTGACCTTGACCACCAGAACGCAGCCCAATGGGCGCTGTGGCGGGGCTTAAGACAGCAGAACGCAATTTCACGCGATTATATCTTTGGGCGCTTCTATGAACTTTCCGCCGCTCATGCGCCAGAACTTGAAGCTATCTCACTGCTGTTTGACTTACCTCCCTTCGTAAAAGAAAAAAGACTTTCCCAGTATGAAATAGAGCTGGAATTCTTTGACGATTATTTTGACTCGCTTGAACTGCTGAACCTCGCTATGGGTGGGGAAATCCTGCTTGATACTTTCCTGTCTTCCATCCGGGCCAACAATCCCTATATAAACCGGAATATTTCGGTACAGGGCGCCTTAGTAGAAATTGACAACCTCAACGGACAAGTGACAGCCATTGTCGGCGGCTTGCCCTTCAGCGCCCAGAACCAGATCAACCGGGCCATGCAGATCCGCCGTCAACCTGGCTCAACTTTCAAACCCCTGCTCTACGCTGCCGGCATTGACCTGAAAGCGGTTACCGCCGCGACAATCTTACCTGATACGCCGGTAGTTTTTTTGGATGAACGCGGCATTGAATGGATGCCAGAGAACTATTCCGGTGGCTATAAGGGTTTCATCAGCATGCGGGAGGCGCTAGCAGCTTCAGCTAATATGGTATCGATTGCTTTAGCACGGGAAATTGGTCTAAGCAATGCCATGCCTAAACTTGCCAAAATTATTGGAGTCAAACAAGAACAGATACCCTACAACCTGTCCGTTGCACTGGGCACCTATGAAATGAGCCCCCTGCAATTAGCGCGCTCCTTCGCACTGTTCCCCCGGGGGGGCAAAGCTATTGAGCCTTATGTAATTTCAAAAATCACCGATGCGGATGGCACTCTGTTACGCGACCTGACCCCCCAGGCCAATAACAATCCTGAGCAGGTCCTCAACCTCGGAACTGCAACCATCATGACCAGCCTGCTGGCAGATGCAGTAAATAAAGGCACCGGTCGCTCGGTTAGGAATGCCGGGTACAGTGGCTTTGTTGCTGGTAAGACGGGAACGACCAATAATTTCCGTGACGCTTGGTTTGTCGGCTATAACCGCCGCTATACCACCGCCGTCTGGGTTGGTTATGACCGCGCTTCATTGAGCCTGGGAGCCGGCCAGGCGGGCGCCGGGGTTGCCGCGCCTATTTGGTCCTATTACAACCAACGGATCGCCCCCCTGGTACAAAAAGATGAGCCCTACCTGGCCGAAGGTGGAACTGTTGAAGTCGTCATCTGCCGCACCACGGGTAAACTGCCCTATCCCGGTTGCCCCGAAGTGGAGCGAGAATTATTTCTGCCGGGTACCGAACCTAAAGACAGTGGGGATATCCCCACCGGCGCTGGCGAGGTACCGGCATTGCCCACCAGACAGAATAAAATTGACGAAGAAGACTTCTTCGCGGATGACGACAGATAGCTTAAGCCACTATGCCAGCCCTTGCTCTCAAATACCGCCCCAGCTCATTTAAAGAACTTGTCGGGCAACTGCATGCCGCGCAAAGTCTGAAAAATGCCATTGAATTTAATAAAATTGGACATGCTTACCTGTTCCACGGCAGCCGAGGTGTCGGTAAAACATCCACAGCTCGTATTTTAGCCCGCGCACTGAATTGCGTACAGGGACCAACTACCGAACCATGCGGCGTCTGTGAGTTTTGCAAAGATATTGCAGCAGGAGTTAGTACCGATGTCATTGAAATGGATGCCGCTTCTAACCGGGGGATTGAGCATATCCGCAACCTGCGAGAAAATAGCCGCTTTGCCCCCATGCGTGCCCGCTATAAGATTTACATCATCGATGAAGTCCATATGCTCACAATGGAATCATTCAACGCACTTCTAAAAACCTTAGAAGAGCCACCGGAGCATGTGATTTTTATCCTGGCAACCACCGAACACCATAAAGTGCCAGAAACCATCCTCTCTCGCTGCCAGACTTTTACTTTTAGAAAATTTACCGTCGAAGAAATCATCGGCAGGTTGTCTTATGTATTACAGCAAGAAGGCATTGCCTTTGATCCTGATGCCCTGCTGCCCATAGCGCAGAAAGCTGAAGGGAGCATGCGCGATGCGCTCTCTCTGCTTGACCAGGTGGTCGCTTATTCCGGCAACGAAGCAATCCGCGTCGATCATATCACTGCCGTACTTGGTCTTTCCCCTTCAGAAACCTGCCTGGCATTTCTTGAAGCGATCCGCAGTCATGATTTAGCTACCCAGCTTAAACTAATACACGAACTTACCAATGAGGGACAAAACCTCAAACGTTTTCTATGGGATTGTATCAGTTGGCTAAAAGATCTTTGCCTAGTAAAACATGATATCAGACTTCCCGGCCTCAGTGCAGCCGCATTAGAAAAGCTCGGAAAGATCGCACAAGGCTGGGAAAATGCGGAACTAACTGCTGTTTTTGATTCCCTATACCACCTACACAGCGACTGGAACCTCTACCAGACGGCTAGGAGCAGCGAAATTCGAATCAGCCTTGAAATGGCGCTCGTTGAGTTACAGGAAAAATTATCCGCTCCTTCGGTATCTTCTCTGGTACGCAAGCTATCCGCTCTCGCGCAGGCAGTAGAAACTGGCGCCGAATTTGACAATGGTCAGACACTAAGCGAAAAAAAAAACCCTGAGATAGCCGCAACGATAAAACCCGAACAGCCGAAAGATATAAGTATTACCGGCGCTACACCGGTAGAGAGTTTGGATAACAAACTGGATATTGACAAAATTATTGCACAGGAATTTCTCATTGACCGCTCTGGCATCCCCCCTGAAGAGCAGCTTTTCAGAGAAGAATAAATGCACAAAAATAAGGTCAAGGAGAAGTAACCCGGCAGCAGTACTGCCGGGAAGCCAGCCAACGGTTTTTAGTACATCGATTTGATCAGCGCATCATATTTCTGCGTGATCACGTTACGTTTCATTTTAAAGAGGTTCGTCAACTCATCACCAACTTCCATTGGTTTCGGCAAAAAACGGAAATCAGTAATTCTTTCAAAAGACTTAAAACCATTCTCCGCAGAGATATACTTTTTAATAATCGCCAAAAAGTGCTGGCGGATTTTCTCATTTTTATTTAGATCTTCGTCATCACTGAAAGAGAAACCAGCTTCTCTCAATTTGGCTTTATCGGGCCAAATCAGCGCAGTTAAGGTTTTCTGATCTTGGCCAACCACAATTACCTGGTTGATAAATTCATCCTGAAGTAGCAGGTTCTCAATCGGGACTGGTTCAACATTTTCACCGCCAAGCAATACAATAGTATCTTTTACCCGCCCGCGCACCGATAGGGTGCCATTATAGCTGTAAAATCCAAGATCACCAGTATTTAGCCAGCCATTTTTGAGTACACTTTTCGTAGCTTCTTCGTTTTTATAGTAGCCTTTCATGACCTGGGGACCACGCACATGGATAACCCCCAGTTCACCGATGGGTACTGGATTTCCTTTATCGTCAAGTACAGCCACTTCAGTGCCGTCGGGGGAAATCCCTACGCTGCCCTGCACCAGGTGATTTTTGTCACGCACTGCAATAATCGGAGCGCATTCGGTCATGCCATAGCCCTCATAGACTGGAATGCCAATCACATTGAAAAATTCATCCACATGAGCGGGCAGCGCCCCACCCCCGGAAATGGTTCCACGGAAGGCGCCGCCAAGAGCCGCTCTCATTTTTGAAAAAACAACACTGTCGAGTACTTTTGCGGGAACAAATAGATTGACAGCGGTAAACAAAGAAATAGCTGTTTTACCGAGTTTTTCCAGGTCAGACTCCGGTTTGAGCTTGAGATCATTACCTTTGAGGTAATCAACACTCTGCCGCCAGAGTTTGTTGATTTCATAGGCGACTTCAAAGATTTTCTGCTGCAGGGGTTCTGCCTTTTCAACTTTAGCTTTAATGCCCTGGTAAATGTTTTCCCAAAGCCGCGGAGCTGAAGCCATAAAAGTTGGTTTGACTTTGGCAAAATCATCCCTGAGGTCGCGCACATTTGTATAATACATTGGCACCCCGAGAGCAATGGCGCCATAATCAATAGCCCTTTCAAAGATATGCCACACCGGCAAAATAGACAGCGCCCGATCACCACGAACCATCCCCACCATTGGTGGCACTTTTACTATATTATATATCATGTTGCCATGGGACAACATAACCCCTTTAGGCGCGCCAGTCGTACCGGACGTGTAGATAATGGTAAACAGATCGTCTGGCTTGATGGATTTTTTGCGCTTCTCCAGCTCAGGCATTTTTTCCTTGCGCAGTTTTTCACCACGTTCTATTAGCTCATACATCCCCACTTCATTGGGATTACTGCCCTGAAAATTTTTCTCCATGACGATCACTTTGGTAACCTGGGTATTTGGCAATATCGGCTGGATTTTTTTAAGCATTGCCTCGTGTTCCACGATACAGATTTTCGCTTCGCTATGGTTCAGGATATATTCAATTTCTTGGGCGGTGCTATCGGTACCACGGGGCACATTACAGGCTCCGGTCATCAAAACTGCCATGTCAGCAATGGCCCACTCTGCACGGTTATCGGCCATCTGGCCAATACGGTCACCCGGCTGTACTCCGTCTTCAAGCAGACAGAGGGCGATATTCTCCGCGCGGTGCATTGCCTCTGACAAGCTGAGGCCATAAAAGTTTTTCTTCTCATCTTTATTGAAGAACAGCAGTTTCTCACCATGCATTTTGCGGGCAGTATCAAACATTTCTGTCAGGGTGCTGTATTGTTGGGCCATAGATTCCTCCGAGATTAGTTTACGGATTATATGCGACGGGCAATACCTGAAGTCAAGATAAATTGTGGCAGCTATGTATTCTGCTCTTAGGGGAGATCAATTACTGTGGGCTTGGCCCGAGAAGCCCATCTGTGCTTAAAACAATATAACGTTACATAGTTTTATATCCCCGGTAGGCCTGCTTTTGGCTGGGGAATTCCCCACCAGGTAGTTATTGCCTCGTAAAAACCATCCCCCACCCAGGGATATTATGTGTGTTTTGGGGTCTAAAAACCCGCAAAACGCCTTTGTTCAGCCATTTTAAGCACAAGTGCCACCGCTAAGGCGCAGGGTACACGAACTGCTGTCGGGTTACGGCACTTTGCTTTGTTTGAGCATTTTTCAATACAGCAAAACAATCCAACATTCGCTAGTGTAAGGGGGCGCCCGCTAAAGACATAATAGCAAAGTGGAGCTCCAACCAACCCTACCTGCAGCACTACAAGGCATAGCGTTTGGGGCTTTTGGCTTGCTACAGTTCGTTATAAATTTTTATATTTTTGCAATTATTTAATTGACAAGGCAACAATATTTTAGTATTTCGGTAAATAACGAATTTTTGTGCTGTGCATAATTCGAAATACATCGTTAGATGATAGACAAGGAAAATAGTATGCCAATGTGTAAACAAACCACCAAAGCTGTTTTGTTCCGGAAATCCGTAACAACACTTTGCCTAACCCTCTTTTTCGTGGGCTCCACTACCTTTGCCCAGGCCGTAGGTTCTATCAGCGGCACCATCTTAGACTCTGCCGACGGTCAGCCCATTATTGGTGCGGTGGCACAAATTAAAGAATTAGGCCTCTATGGTACCAGTGACATTGATGGCAACTACCGCATTGTCAATGTTCCTGAAGGTACCCACAAAGTGACCTACCAGATGTCAGGCTACCAAACTGCGGTGGATACCGTCAAGGTGACCGCGGGTAAGAACACCCGCAACAACATTGCCATGTCGTTTAAAATACAAGAAGAAATGGTAGTTACTGCCAAGCGAGTCTCGAATACCGCCGCTTCTCTGCTTACCAAACAAAAAAAGGCAGCCGCTGCCCAAGATGCCATTTCCAGCGAGCAGATTGCCAAAAGCCCAGATAATGACGCGGCAGATGCTGCCAAGCGGGTTACCGGGGTAAGTATCATGGGCAGTGGTAACATAGTTATCCGCGGGATGTCTGACCGCTATAGCGTAGTACAGGTAAACCACAGCTTAGTGCCTTCTCCAATCCAGACGCGGCGCACGGTACCCTTAGATATTTTTCCGGTTGCCTTATTAGATAACCTAACCATTGTAAAGACCTACCTGCCGGAATACCAAGGAGAGTTTGGGGCTGGTATTATTGATATTGAAACCAAAGATTATCCCGAAGAGCGTGAGCTCAAGGTGGGGATGTCCGTTGGTATGAATACCATCACCACGGGCAAGGCCTTTGGTACCTACAAGGGGGGAGCGCTTGATTTTTTGGGTTATGATGACGGTGCTCGGGCGCTACCGGCAAGCTTTGCAGGTAACAAACTAGTCCCTTATAGTGTAATAACCCAGACAGGATTTACCAATCCCGAACTTCTTGCTTTAGCCCAGGAGATGAACAATGTCTGGTCGCGCGAAGATGTTACGGCTGCTCCAGCGGGTAAAATACAAGCTGCTTATGGCAATACCTTAGACCTTGGGGATGGCAAAAAGCTGGGGGTGATTAGCTCCGCGTTTTTTCAAAACAACCTGCAGACCTTAAAAGGGGTCTTCAGACGCTATCTTGCCGATAAATCCATTGCGACAGATTACAACTATGAAGATTACAACTATTCTACCATCAAGAGCGCCCAATTGGGCTTAACCTACGCACCAGTAGCTACGTCTAAATACCGTTACAATACGTTTTACACCCATAAATCCAGCGATACCACACGGCAAAACATAGGCCAGTATGATTATTCTAAGGTAGGTACCAAGACCATTTTGACTTTTTGGGAAACCCATCTCTTCTTTAACCAGCTTGCGGGGGAGCATAAAATTGGTTTTCTCGATGCTGAGTATAAATGGTTTGCAGATGCTTCCTTTGCCTGGCGTGACCAGCCAGATACACGTATTAGCCGCTACACTGATTTAGGGGTGTTTGACCAGTCCCGTAACTTTACCCGCTATTTTTTCAGTCACTTTGAGCAGGTCTATCAAGCCAATAACAGCTTAGAGATTCCCTTCCAGCAGTGGGGGGGGCTAAAATCAAAATTCAGTATAGGGGTGGATGGTTCGGCCCGACTTCGGGAGACCACCAGCCGGCGCTTTACCCATGACCTATTAAATGTGCAAGACCTGACCTTAAAGGCAGAAGAGATCTTCAAAAACCAGCAACCGCGTATTTTTGAAACTACCGGAACTTCAGCTGCTGAGGGCTTTGATGCCTATGATGCCTCGCTCATCATTGGGGCGTTGTTTGCCCAGGTGGATATGCCACTGGTACCCAAAGTGCGGCTGATTACGGGTGCCCGCGCTGAGGTCTGGCAGCAACAGGCCAATTCCTTTAACATTTTTGACGATAACCTGCAGGTAAAAAACCAATTAGAGGCAGTGAACGTCATGCCAGCCTTAAGCCTGGTTTATACCCCCATAGACGATCTCAATATTCGCTTAAGTGGTAGCCAGACCATCAACCGGCCCGATTTTATTGAAGCTTCTAACTTCAGGGTTTTTGACGACTTAGTCACTGGGGCTGTTATTAAAGGAAATCCCAATTTAACCTACGCTACCATCAGTTCAGCTGACACCCGAATTGAATTTTTCCCAAGTCCCGGTGAGGTAATTGCCATCACTGGTTTTTATAAGTACATCCAAAACCCCATTGAAGCTGCCGTGGGTGCTTTAGCCGATGACCTGCAGTTTACTTATGTAAACCAAAACCGCGCAGAGCTTTTAGGCGGGGAATTTGAGATCCGTAAGAACTTTGGTTTTATTACAGAATCGCTCAAATACCTATCTATTTTAACGAACGTTACAATAATTCAGGCAGAAATTGCCTACAGCCCGGAAGTTTTTACGGCTGAGACCAACCGCCAGCGACCTTTGCAGGGTCAATCGCCTTGGCTGTTAAACGTAGGCCTCTTTTGGGATTATGAACCTTGGGGCACCAGTATTGCCAGTCTCTATAATATCTTTGGCCGACGGATTATCTATGTTGGGTTCAATGGCCTGCCTAACACCTATGAAGAGAGCTATGGTGTCTTAGACCTCGTAGCCAGGCAGAGCTTAACCCAAGGCCTGGATGTGAGGGTCACGGCAGCCA
>CALHRC010000193.1 GCA_938038265.1 uncultured bacterium | reverse complement strand
TAGCTGGCCAGCGCCCGGTGAAATTTCACTGGCCCATCAGGGGATTCTTTTTCTGGATGAATTGCTGGAGTTTAGACCTGGTGTTTTACAGGCTTTGCGCGAACCACTGGAAGAACGGCGCATCACCATCAGTCGGGCCAAAGGAGCGATCTGCTTACCGGCTGAATTTACTCTAATAGCTGCTGCCAACCCATGCCGCTGCGGCTACCTGTGGAGCAATACGCGCCACTGCAGTTGTCCACCGGGGCGCCCGTTACAGCAATTTCAAAAGATCCTGGGACCATTCCTGGATCGAATTTCACTGGAACTGGACATCCCAGAAGTTACACAAAATTCAAACGGGGGGGATGTATTGGCAGAACTCGATTCCAATGCGTGGCGAACAATGGTAAACCGAGCCAGAAAACGCATGTTAGCGCGCAACGGTGGCATTCTCAACAGTCGCCTGTCTGCTGATCGGCTAAACGCTATGTTATCCCAGGAACTTCCAGATTGGAGGGATAGAGCGAAGCAACAGATTGATCTAGCCGGCGTTAGCCACAGATGCGTACAGAATTCCTTGCGAGTTGCGCGTACCATAGCCGATCTTGAAGATCGGGAAATGATTTCAGAGGCGGATATTGTTCGTGCCTTTGAATACCGCTTTCTCATAGCGCGTTTCACCCAATCTCGCTCGGCAGCCTGACACTGAAAAATTCTGGCCCTGCAGCACTTTCTTTAGGCATATATATATGAAATCAGGTACGTCAGAGGAGTTGTAACAGCAGTAGAGGGAGGCACATCATGAGCGCCGCGCACAGACAGATTTCGGTTATCCCGAAAATCATTTCGTGGTTTGGCATGCCTTCGCATATCGGAGAACAAGAAAAATTTGAGCTTTTAAAGCGGGATATTTTTCTGCATGACGCGCGTTTTGAGCAACTGCCCGGCTTATGGGCCATCAATAGCCGTTTCACGGCCTATGCTTTTAATTTAGATCGTATTCTGGAATTCCTACCTTTCCCCCGACTATCTGGGGTTATGGTTTTGGCCCGTCGCTTGATACAATTCATATCGGGGTTTTGCCCCCATAACGCTCTGGTGCATACCAGAATTTTGAACAAAGACATTCGCTATCTTTTTGAGGAATCAGGTATTTCTTTGTATCAGGAAAATTTGGAATATAAACCTAAGGCGCTTTCTCTGTTACACAATCATCTATTGCCTATTCTTACCATTGAAAATCGCCCGGTCAGAAAGTTCATTCGGGTTGGGTTTGAAAAAACCCATGATTACCGGGTAACCCTAAAATTAGATACGGATGGTTATGAAGAACAAATCTCCGGAATTTTGAAGGATCTCAGCCTTAATGGCGCTGGCATCACCTTGAATGACCATCGTGCTTTACGCCGTTTACCGCTGCGTACTCCTGTTAAAGCGGCTATTCGACATGCCCAAACTCATTTTCAGATTGCTACCGCATTTGTGACCCGCCGTGATGAAAATAGCCGAGAGGTAGGTATAAATTTCAATATTCAGGATGAATCTTTTATTGCTCGGCATGACGCCATTGTGCTATCTCGGATAATCTATGGCAGCCTGCAGGAGTTCACGAGTGGGAAGATAAAAACCAACCTGCGGGAAGAGTTTGACCTGCGTGCCGCCCTGGGTAAGCAGGGAAAGTTGACCTAAGGCTGCCCTAAACTGAAGCTGTCTGTTCAGGATTTCCTGAACAAAATGGGGGCAGTGGCGCGCAATCGAGCGCCCGCTGGCAGTTCATCCGAAGCAATTCACCGCTCGCACCTGTAAAGCCATCCCTTATAGCGATAATTTTGCTATGAAACCCAAGCAACTGCTCCTTTTTGATATATATTAGTGCTATGACAGTTAAGGATTTCCTGAACAGATACCCGTGGAGCGCTGCTGAAACACAGGGACGCCGCCCCCTCGACTACCTCTGGAGTTTCCACCTACAGGCATCACCAGAAGAACTCTGGCCCTTACTGGTAGATACATCCAACTTTAACCGAATGCTGGGCCTGCCAGCCATGCACTACCGCGAAGAAAACGGGGCTTTATATGGGCAAGCGACAAATGCCGGCATACGGCTGGAGTGGCGGGAAGTCCCCTGGGAATGGAATTACCTTGAAGGGCTCAACAATGCCAGAGTTTACAGCCGGGGGTTTGCCCACTATGTCAGAGCGCGCTATCTGTTGCAACCACGAGAAGATGGCACTACAGAATTGCTGGTTTATTTCGGTTGGATACCCCGCGGTGTGAAAGGGGCACTGCTCCTAAAGGCCGCCATGCCGCAGTTGCGTAAGAAATATGCCGCGGCTTTAGACACCGTAGAAAAAACAATTCGCGCCCGCACCTCATTTTTTGAAAGAGAACGCGACTTGAGACTCAAGGCGCAGCCGCCACAGATTTCGGAGAGTGGGTTAAAATTGCTCGAAGAAACGGCAGCAGAGGCTATACGCCTGGGCGCTGATCCAGAGATAACAGATTTTCTGAAACAGTACATCCGAGAAGCGCCTGACGATGAAATTTATCGCCTTCGGCTGGCCAGAATCGCCCGGGAAAGATCCCTTGATTTGAGCAGGCTTTTAATTACGGCGCTTTATGCCTCACGCAGCGGCTTATTGTCCCTCAGTTGGGATACCATCTGCCCCCACTGCAGGGGGGTACGCAATGAAGTAACTTCCATCGGGCAATTGGTTGAGGATGCCTCTTGCGAGGTCTGCGATATTCAATTTAAGGCCTCGGGCAAAGATAATATTGAAGTTGTTTTTCATGTCAACCCTCAGATTCGTCCTGCAGTCAAGAAGTTTTTCTGTGCGGCGGAGCCGGCAATGAAGCGTCATGTTTTTATCCAGAGGCATTTGGCGGCTGGCGAGCGATTGACAATAGAAACTTTGCTGCCGTCAGGCCGGTACCGTATTTATTTTCGTGGCAGCAATTTAGCTACAGACTTAATGATAGAGCAGGATGGTTCGCGGGAGATCAGTTTTTCCGGAACAGAAGAGTCTTTGCAAGCAGGTCCATCCCCCCGGCTGATAGTTAAGAATAGCAGCGACCGACCTGCCACTGTTCTCGTCGAACAGGCGGCTGACGATATCGAAGCGCTACGTCCCTCTAATTTGTTCACCATACAGACATTCCGCGATCTTTTCCCGGGAGAGGCTGTTGCCCAGGGGTTAAAACTGGAGCTTGGTTTGCAGACAATTTTGTTTACTGACATTGTCGGCTCAACTCGTTTTTATCGGGCACAGGGTGACGCCGGGGCTTTTGCCCGGGTACGCGAACATTTTATTGTTTTATATGATATTATCTCGCGCCACCACGGCGCAGTGGTCAAAACTATCGGTGATGCCGCGATGGCTGCGTTCAGCCGGCCGGGCGACGCACTGTTAGCGGCACGGGAAATCCAGGCCGTTTTTGCTGCGGGCAGAGTTGCTGATATCCGGTTGCGGGTAGCTATTCATTGCGGGGATTGTTTGGCGGTAAATCTAAACAGCGGCATTGACTATTTTGGCAACACAGTCAATACCGCCGCCAAACTGCAGAGTCTGGCGGGAGCAAATGAGGTTATTATATCGGCTGAACTGGCTGAAAAAATTGGTGCCTCGTTTGAAGGTCTAACGACAGAGGCAGTGCCAACCGATCTGTTACCATCAGGGAAGGCTTTCAAGTTAAGGTAAAGCGGCGCATTTTCACTTTACCGGCCATTAGCACAACGCTTTCTGCCAAAGAAAGTGAATCTGGCAGCTCTTTCTTCTACGGATGTTCTTCTGGTCGGCGTTGGGGGGAAGACCGGCCATTGGTATGCTCGGTTATTACTCAAGCACGGTCATCGGGTCATTGGCTATGATAAAAACCCGAACGCCACAATACCTAAAGATATTCTGGGACATCCCCATTTCACCTTAGCTTCTTGTGCTGAAGATGAATTACTGGAACGTCATCGGCCCGCTGCTGTTACCCTGAGTCCGGGTGTGCCTTTGTCACGGCCGATCTTTTCTGAGGCAGAGCGGCAGGGCATCTTAGTATTCAGCGAAGTTGAATTTACGGCTCCCTGGCTTGCGCAGAAATACCGCAGTATAGGCATCACCGGTACTGACGGGAAATCCACCACTACTGCGCTTATTGCACACATCTTGTCTTCGATGGGCATTGCTGCCCTGGCCTGTGGGAATTACGGTATCCCGTTTAGCCAGCTTTTGCTTGAGTCAGAGAAATTCAAAGACATCCGTGTATTGGCAGCGGAACTTTCAAGTTACCAGTTAGAGCGCTGCCGCGGTCTAACGCTTGATGTGGCTGTCTATCTGAATCTGGCGCCTGATCACCTTGACCGTTATGCCTCAATGGCGGATTACTGTCTGGCCAAATGGAATATCTATCACGCCCTCAGGCCTAACGGCACTTTGGTGATTAACCGACGTCTGTTACCAGAGGAAGATACCATTTTAGGCAATCGCCATCCCCTTATAACCAACAGGCGAGACAATATTCAGATAATCCCCATTAACACAGGAACCATAGAGAGTGTCAATTATACATTTCACGATAAAAAATTGTATGCCAGAGATTCTAAAATGCCTCTAACGCTGGCGGATGAATTTGCCCTACAGGGCCGCCACAATCTGGGAAATATCCTCTTTGCGATGGAAGCGGTCAAAGCGTTACTGCCAACAAGTGATTTGCTGCAGTTAGTTGCGGCGGCAAAATCATTTGGTGGATTGCCTCACCGCTATGAAGTTCTCCCTTCGCCCGATGGCAATATTTACATTAACGACTCCAAGGCAACTACGACGCAGGCGGCGCTCACTGCTTTGAGCTGCTCGCCGGCTCCTATTTTTATGTTTTTAGGCGGCAGAGGTAAAGGAGAATCTTATGCAGAGTTAGCTTCAGAAACAGCCAAGAAAAGAGTCATCTGTTTTGTCTATGGGGAAGAAAAAGAGAATTTTGCAGCCGCGTTGCAACTCAGTGGCACAGAATATTTTGTTTTTGACGACCTGCGTTCGGCGTTTCACGCTGCCCGCAGCTTGCAACAGAAGAAAAAAATTCCGCGTGTTACTTATCTACTTGCTCCAGCAGTTACTTCCTGGGATCAATTTGGCAGCTTTGAAGAACGCGGCGATTTTTTTAGATCGCTGGTAAAATCAATATGAAGACAGTTATTACCCACGACTTCATAACCAAAAGAGACGTGGAGTTTCAGGTACTCGAAGAGATATCCCGCATTATTCGAGTTGCCGATATCTTTACCTTGCGGTACAGCGAGGCGGTTTTGGCGGGTCGCCTTAAAGACCTTTCTATCTTTCAGGCAAAATCATCTTTAGAGGAATCAGCCGAATACCGCCACCAGGTTTCGCGCATCCGTAAAGATCTTGCTAAATACCCCTTTAATAAATACGATGTAGTAATCAGTACTTCATCCGGCCCGATGCGCTGGATCAAGGAAGATATAGTCAGCCACAATATGGAGGTGCCTTTTCAGGTGGCCTATGTGACAAATCCTTTTCCAGGATTATGGAATTTCTTTGAAGAAGAGCAAGGTGGCGCACTTGCAGATACAGAACTGACGGAAGAACGCGAAACCGACCGTCGCTATGCCGCCGGTATTGATCTATGTGTTACCGGTTCAAGCCGTATGCAGCAACTACTACATGACATCTATGGTATAGAAGCGACAGTGATTGCTCCTCCGGTGTCAGGCAGCGTCTTTTATACCCGACCCGGCGGTGCGGAATATTTTGTCACGGACACGTGGTTGTTGCCGGGTTATCATGCTGAAATTCTCTTCAATACGTTTAATTACCTGAAAGAGAAACTGATTATATGTGGTGGCGGAAACTCCGCGCTGCTGACTGACACTGTCGAAAAAAATATCCTACTGGCGGGTTTTTGTAATGACATCCAGCGATCTCACTATCTAAGTAATGCATTTGCGACCATAGTGACCGATACCCACCATCACAACCATATTGCTTTTGAAGGTCTGCGCATGGGCAAACCGGTGATCTGCCACAGAGATTCCACCGTCGCCGAATATATAGAAGACGGGGTGGATGGATTTATTTATCCAGAAAACACTGTTGACGATCTAATGAGCGCCATTTTTAAGTTACTCGATCACGACTTTGACAGCGCCCGCATCGCCAAAAAATTTACGTGGCTCGGCCGTACCCGGTTTCGCCAGGAATTCGCTAAACTTTTGAGTGATCGCACTCCGTTGCGGCAGGATTTTCTTAGATTCTAATCGTAAAGCATCTGCCGCTGTTCCTGTTCTGAAAGTCCCAACAAATACAAAATGACATCCAGGCCAGCCTGGTTTATAAATGCTTGGGATTGCGAGCGTACCAGAGGTTTCGCATTAAAGGCCACGCCAAGCCCCGCTGTCTTTAGCATATCAAGGTCATTGGCGCCATCGCCCACCGCGACAGTCTGCTCCAGAGGAATTTTTTCCCGGGCGGCCCATTCTTTGAGAATTTGCGCTTTTCGCTCCCGGTTGACGATTTCTCCAGTCACCCGGCCGGTCAATTTGCCATCTTGAATTTCAAGCTCGTTGGCATAAGCGCCATCCAACCCAAGTTTTTTTCTAAAATGTTCAGCAAAATGTGTAAACCCACCGGAGATAATTGCAATCTTAAAACCCATTTTTTTGAGAACTTTGATCAGCTCTTCGGCTCCGGGGGTCAGGGTAATTCTCTCGATCACTTTATCAAGCTCAGAAACCGGAAGTCCTTTGAGTAGAGCGACGCGTTCTGTTAGAGCTTGGTTGAAATCCAGTTCGCCGCGCATAGCCCGTTCCGTTATCTCTGAAACTTTGTTTTTTACGCCAGCGAAATCGGCAATTTCATCAATAACTTCCTGTCTAATGAGAGTGCTGTCCATGTCCATGACAATCATGCGCTTGGAACGGCGGAACAGATTTTCCTGCTGAACTGCCGCATCAAACTCATAAGCAGTCGCTACTTCAAAGACTGTTTTGCGGATATCCGCAAAAGAACCATCCCCCGACAGAGGCATACTGACTGTCATCTCAAGGCATTCGAGGTTGGAGCGGGCCAGAAAGTACATTCGGTCGATATTGATCTGCTGCTGCGCCAAAGCCCGACCTAAGGCGGTCAACGATTCCGGGCGCAGTCTTGATGACAATATGGTCAGGGCATACTGGCTGCCCGCCGTTCGCTCTTGATCGGCAGGCTCAAAATCGAGATGCAGGCCGTTTGAGAAACAAAATTGTTTGAGAGAACGCAAGAGCGGCAGGATATCCAAAACCGGCAGTTCAACCAACACCACCAGACTAAGCCGCCCCAACGAGCTGATCTGCTGGATGTCGGTAAGCTCCGCATTATGTTCTTTCAGCAGCGCGGTGACTGAAGCAAAAATACCCGGGCAATCGCGGCCATTGAGCTGGATAAGAAGTTTTTCATGCATAGCCATTAAAACCTTCTGTCGCCAATACCAAAGACAAATTCAAAGCCATCTTGCAGGGGATGCTCTTTGAACCAGCCCACCTGCTGGTCCCAGAGTAGTCGTTTCGCAAGATAAATCCGCAGCGGCAGAATTGGGATTTGCAGCCTAAAGCCAAAGCCCCAACTGTAGCGGAAATAATCCATACTGAGGTTCTGGCGGTTAAGTGCTGCTTGGCGATAAATTTCTTTGGTGGAATTAGGCGTATTGAGCGGATCTAACACAAATTCGCTGTATTCATGGTATAGTGCCCCTGCGTCAAAAAAGAGTACCAACCAGAACAGCGAGGGTTCCACCGGTACGCGCAGCTCAGTGCCATAGAGCAAGCGGTGGCTGCCCCCCTGGCGCCATGCGCTAGGGTAGTAAATATCAAACAAGGTCCAGCCTCTGAGAGATTCATACCCCCCAATATAGAGGCGGTCTTCTACTTCAACGAAAGGATTTTCTGTTTTATCCTGGCGGTTGTAAACCGGAGCTGTCTGCTGCGTAAAAGCAAGCGAGACGCGGTGCTCCAAAACCACCCGCCAGCGCCGCAGGATATTTTTTCTGATGAGGTTAAAAAAGGTATAGTCAAATACCCACCAATAATATGAAAACATTGGATTATAGCGGTTGTAATGGTCGGTGCCGCCTAAAAAACTGCCGACAACATCTACCGATATTTCTGCCCGCATACCAGTGGTTGTATTGAAAATGTTATCCCGGTTATCGTAATAGATACCGTTGGTAAGCATATTGCGGATCTGCCATCCTTGGTTGATCAGCAGATAAACCGAGTCGTCCACCATCGATGTCGGATTTGACGCTTTGGAGAAAACCGGACTGAAGCGATGGTAATGACCCCAATTGATTAGGAACCTGTGCCCAATTCCGATAGAGGTACCTACGGAATCGCGATCGTAAGTAGAGCGCTCTTCGTCATTGGCGATATTTATTGATGGAGCCAAAATCTGGCGGTGCATGAAGAAGCCACTTAACGTAAGCGACCACGGCTTGTCAAAAATCCACGGTTCCGTCCAAGAAGATTCCACTGCTGTTCTCAAAGGCCCAAATTCAATGCGTCCGGAAAGCCTCTGCCCGGTGCCATTTAGGTTATTTTCTGACACCTCGGTAAAGATGGAAAAACCTGTCAGAGTACCATAACCGCCACCCAAACTGATCGTGCCGGTCGGCTGCTCTTGCACATCAATGATCAAATTCATTTTGCCTTCTTCGGAGCCAGGGCGGGCATCCACATTGACTTCTTTGAAAAAGCCCAAATTAAACACCCGTTCCCGAGAACGCTGCACTAAATCGGCATTGAAAAGTTCGCCTTCGTTTACCAACAGTTCGCGGCGGATTACTTTATCTTGCGTTTTCTTGTTACCCTTGATAATGATATACTCAATAAAACCTTTATCACCTTCTGCAATGATAAATTTTGTATGGATAAATTTTTTACCCTTAAGCTGGGGATTGCTCTTGAGCAGCGCAGATAACTTTTTTAGGTTGTAATAATCCTCCCCTGCTGCTTCTGATGCGCGCTGCACTTCGCTGTTGCGTTTCTCGTTAATCGCCTCTTCTGAAAGTACAATTACAGTACGTTCGGGAATTACTCTGGCAAAGATGTAACCCTGTTGAGAATAAAGATAGTTGATAATACCGCGGTCACGGCTGAACTTGCCATAATCAAATACATCCCCCACACTGTTTTCGGTAAACTCAAAATAGTCGGTAATCTCACGCTTGGTGAATAGCGGTTTGTTGGTAGTCGGGTTGAGAAATTTTTCATCCCACTCAACATCATAACCATTGAAAAAATATTGTTCGCCCTCATAGACGCGGTATGTGATGACAATGACCCTTTCATCCATAGTTTTGGGGTTTTTCCAGCGGATGTCCCAGTGAGCGTCTTCCAGGTCGGCGTCAAGGTAACCGCGTGATTTATAGAAATCCAGTATTGACTGCTTATCTTTCTCAAACAGATCTTCCTTAAACGTACCGTCGGCAATAAAACCATCTTCTTCAAGTTCAAGTACCGCCAGCACGTCTTCGGGATCAACCGAGCGCACACCTAAGAGGTTTATTTTGGCAATCTTGATATCCTCGCCCTCATCAATCGCAAAAACAACTTCGAGGGTGTTGTCTTTCTTGTTTTCATTTACCAGTCGGACTTTGACAATGGCATTGAACAGACCCTTCTCGCGGTATTTCTGGATAATACGCGCCACAGATTCAGCAACTTTATTTTCAGAATACACCTCGTCTTCTTTGAGAGGTATCGCTTCGCGGATTTCCTGGTCATTGAGTTCAGAAAGCCCCAGGAAGCGAATTTCGGTTACTTTGGGGCGCTCCTGCACGATCAGCTTTATAGCAACCCCGCCCTCAAAATCTTCACCTTCAATACGGGCATAGGAAAAAGACCCATTGGCAAACAACGCCCGCAAGTCGCCATTGACCAGACCGAGGGTTAGCACCATCCCCTTGCGCATCTGTACTAAATCGCGGATTTCTTTGTCGCTGACATGAAAATTCCCTTCTACCTTTATGTCAGTGATTTTCTTGCCCAAAAATCGCTCGCTCTGTGGATATACGGCTGTTCTATAATAAAAAACAGAGACAGACAGACCAGCGACCAGAGCTGCTGCCATAATATGGCGTGATAGGACTTTCATGAAATCAGAAAGCTTCCATTGGAACTGGTAAGGCGAAAAACAGCGCCTATAATCATAAGCTTTGACTTTTTTGAATTGCCCCCCGCGTCGTCAAGCCAATAGAAATCTTTTAAAGCACTTAATCGGAGTTTGAGCTGGGCTCAGTAAATGCTCAGTCGCCTTTAGCAAAAAACCATCTACCCTTGCCGCTCTTAGCGAACCGACTCTTATAAAACTTTCAGCAGGCCAAGCCGTTACATAAACAGAAACAAACTGCGCTTATGCTCACCAGCATCAACCCCAACTCGTCCCTGCACGCTAAAATCACCCGCAGAAAACATCGGGCCCGTCTTGTATCAAACACGGGCCGCAACAGGGAAATGTTCGCCTTAAGCCTCAAAATCTTCTTGTGTGCGCAAGCTGCGCAAAAGCTAAGTCTTTCCGGTACAGGATGTACTGCTGTACCCCCCCTGCCGCAGGAGCAACTTAAAC
>CALHRC010000192.1 GCA_938038265.1 uncultured bacterium | reverse complement strand
GTTTTACGCTCGGTGTTGATACGATAGTAAGAAAATTCGGATGGTCGCCAAGTAAACCAAGCCGTATGGGCATAATATTCACGCTCTAAATCAAGGGCGCGCAATTTATCGATATAATAATCAAAGCGATAACCCACAGAGTAATTTTGCATAAAGATAAAATCAAAAAAAGAATAAAATCCATACATACTATCTGAAGGGATAGCAACACCTAATGTATTAGGAGCTTTGATCATTTCTTTATACCATAGTTCCGTAGTAAAGATGAAACGGTAAAACCTCGATTTTACCCAACGAAAGGTAATATCCATTCCGCCGGTGTGATCAACATCGCGGGCGTCGGCGGTTGGCTGGTAACGTAAGTAGGTAAAACCAAATTCCGTACCCCAGTAAGTAGATAGCGGAAAGAACTGCTTTAGGCGACCGAGCCATAACGGAGCGGGCTTTTCGATACCATCGGTATGCCCATGGCCAAAAGTGCGCCCGCGAAAAACACCCACTTTTAACTCTTGAAAAAACGGCCACGGCATCAGGTAGGCCACTTCAAGTCCGGTATCCGCCGCGCCTTCACCAACAAAAGTGTCATTCATAACCCGCTTATGAATTAACGGCGCATTAGTAAAAAACCAGTCATGTCGGTGGATGGTGTTGAGCCGACCGGCATCCAAAAACATTTTACCTAAGCGCGCACGCAGGTTCCAAGGTAAATTGTAAAAATCAAAAAACAATTCGTGGATGTCAAAAATGTATTTACCCATTTCGCTGCCATGATCGTCGCGGTGCAAAGCAAAAAGGGCGTTGCCATGGGCAAACCAATCAATAAAACCACTAAAACCAAATTCAATTTCACGCACATCTAAATTATTTTTAGTTTCCCGAACAACACCAGTAATATCTTGCTCGTGCACTATATCGGCTGCCACAAAAATATCGGGAATCGATGAGCGATCGACAATAAATCCAGTGCGCTGCCGTACGGGCACCAAGCGGGGCATAGAAGAGGTCTGCTGTCCCTGCTCTTTACTGCGTTGTTCAGCTTCGGCTAATTCTTTGTCAATATCGTCTAATAAATCCTCTTTATTTTCATTTTGGTTAGAATAAATATAACTACATGGAAAAACCGAGAGAAAAAAAAACAATATACCAACTAACTTTCGTTTTTGAGTTTGCATAATAGGGCCTTGTTAAGAAAGCTCTCTTCAAATTTAAAAGCAGTTCGTCTTTGAAGAGAGCACAAAACTTTTCACTTGGGCTTAAAATAAAGTTACCAAAGTTAACTTTAATGGTTATGCCCATGAGCATCTTTTTTAATTCTTATACTATCGATAGTTACAGAACTATTGGTACGCTTATAGGCAACAGCTCGGTTTGATAGCGCACTGGCTGTGCTATCATCAAGATCAATTAAAGTGGTACCTCTGCAGCTCTCTCCGGGAAAAACCTGCACATGTTTTTCTTTAGTTATATCATGTACTTCAATACAAAAAGAAGTAGCGGCGCCTTTGTTTTGGCTGGTTGGAGTAGCGCCATTAGCAAACCCTGCGGATACGTGGGTATCAGTAAATTCTATTTGAATCCCACCGGCATTATTTAAGATATCTTCGGCTGGATTAGTATAGAAACGCAGACCAAATGTCTCACCCGTTGGTACAGTTAAATTTAACACCTGAATTTTAACTCCCTCTGCTGGCAGCGCAGCACAACTTGTTGCTTGGTAAGTAGTAGTAGCAGCCATCCCATCGCCACCGATAGTGCAACTATATTTTTTTTCTTCGTGATCATGAGCACAAGCCACAAAAAAGATCAACAGCCATAAAGACAATAATGTCTTATAAAATTTTTTCATATATCCTCCTTGAAGTACAAAATGGTTTTAACCCTTTTAGCTTTTACGTGACAGTATAGCAATCCCCACTGGTAACGTCAATTATTTTTTGATAATGATATATCAATAGCGACTTAGATTCCCCAACGAAGTGCTTAGTGGCCTCAGTAGGTCATAAAGGCACCATAACCTTTATTTGCAGTCTCAAGACTCCGCACTTTGCGGTAAAGGCATGGGCGATAAAATTGGCTTTGCGGATCTTTTCTCACATATTTGCTGTTGTCGTGCTGTCGGCGACAGGGTAATTGAGCGTATGGGTAGCAGCATTGGCAGATATTTTCGCGTGACGACATTCGGAGAATCGCATGGCGGCGGCCTGGGTTGTATTATTGAAAACTGCCCGGCCGGTCTTGAACTTTCAGAAGCAGATATCCAGTTTGAGCTAGATCGGCGTCGC
Organism: uncultured bacterium; assembly: GCA_938038265.1. GTDB lineage: Bacteria > Spirochaetota > Leptospiria > Turneriellales > Turneriellaceae > CALHRC01. Next base: position 3,595 of record CALHRC010000192.1, on the reverse strand, counting down.
CCTGGCCAGAGTCGGGTAACGACCCCCAGAAATGAGCCCGACAGGGCAGAGATCCTCTCTGGTGTCGCTGGCGGCAAAACTACCGGAACACCCATTGCGATTTTGGTACGTAACGAGAATGCTCGGGAAAAAGATTACAGCGATTTTGAAGATGCCTATCGCCCCAGCCATGCCGATTACACCTACCAGATGCGCTATGGACACCGGGCACACCGGGGCGGCGGTCGCGCTTCGGCGCGAACTACCATCGGCGTGGTCGCTGCCGGCGCAATTGCCAGAAAAATCCTGCGTCTTAAGTTTGGTGTTGAAATATGTGGCTATGTTGCGCAGGTGCATGAAAAAAAACTTCCTGCTGATTTTCAGCTCCCATCAATTCAGGAATTGCAGCGGCTCATTGAAACTAATGATATTCGCTGCCCCGACCAGAATCTGGCTGCTGAAATCTACCGCCTGATTCAGGATACCCGGCAGGCCGGCGATTCACTTGGCGGTGTCGTAGAACTTATTGCCGAGAATGTGCCTGCCGGCTGGGGTGATCCAGTATTTGATCGGCTTGATGCCATGATTGCCCGCGCTATGCTAGCCATACCAGCAACGAAGGGAGTAGAAATTGGCAGTGGATTTTCTGCAGTGACCATGACGGGCAGCCAACATAATGATATTTTCTACAACGCCAATGGCAAGATCAGAACCCGCACCAATTTTTCAGGTGGTATCCAAGGGGGGATTTCAAACGGGGAGCCGATCTTTACCCGGATTGCCTTTAAACCTACAGCTACGATATCCAGAGAACAACCGACGGTCAACAGTGCGGGCGAAGAAATTACGCTGAAAGTAAAAGGCCGGCATGATCCCTGTGTGCTGCCCCGAGCAGTGCCCATTGCAGAGATGATGTTAGCCTTAGTTTTGCTCGATGCCGCCTTAGGTGCGCAGATCTGTCGTCTGGAGCAGCTCTAAATAGCTCATGGATTTTGGAGCAGGTATTTTTCGCGTACGCTGGCACTTAGGTTATCGAGAAAAAAAATCTGATCTTTTTTAAGGCGTTTGCGCGGTCCCGGTCTGTAAATTAGCTGCACGATTTTCAATGCTTCATTTATGCCCGGTACATGATCATACTGTATGACGTGGTCAGGTACTTCGGCCGTCAGTCGCCGCCAGCCGCGAAAATTTAGTGTTCCAAACGAAAGTTGATGCACCTGACCCCGGGTATCTTCTACAAGAATCAGCAGGTCACCAGGTAATTTCATACCATGTGCCCAGATAGAAAACCAGCGGGTATGTTGGCGCAGTACCGGTTGACGGCGAAAAAAAACCTGCAGGGCATCGGGGCCGTCGCTTTCAATTTCAACAGTAAGATATCTGCCTGAGTCTGGCAGGGGTGCGGGATAATCTTCCTTTATGATAAGATGAGCGCGGATACTTTCATTTTGGCGGATATCTCTTTCTGTAAAAGGCAGACTGTCAAAACTTTCCAGCAAAATTTCTTGGTAGATGCCGGGAATCACACTCTGTTGATCTCTGTCTTTGAGGCGTAACGGGTTGGACCATAATACGCTCCCAACCATCCCCACTATGCATAGCACAGCAGCGGCACGGTAGCTCAAAAAAATCGGCCTTAACCCGCGTTTTTGCTCTCGGTCTAGGTGGTAAACCATAGGTTGCTGTATCATCTCAACAGAAAATAAAGAACGTATGATCATTTTTGAGAAGGCGGATTTTTTTTCTGTTCACCGCGAAAATACCGCCAGGCAGTAAGCAGAATCGCAGTTGCCGCAGCTTCATCCAAGTTACCGATAAAGGGCAGGTTGTCGGGGATGAATTCAAAGACTCCGGCGGTTGGATTGATCAGATAGAGCAGAGCTAGCAGTCCGGCTATGGCCATCCCCAGATTTTTCATGTTAAAGGTACCTCAGAATTTCCTGCGCGATGGCTTCAGTACCTAACGGTTTCGTATTCTCGCCGGGCTGCAGCAAGTCGGCAGTGCGCGCTCCACTAGCAATTGCTTTTTTGACGGCTATCTCTATTGCCTGCGCTTCTTTTTCGAGCTTAAAAGAATAGCGCAACATTAAAGCCGCTGAAAGAATCTGGGCGATCGGGTTGGCAATGCCTTTGCCGGCAATATCTGGGGCACTGCCACCCGCCGGTTCATAGAGCCCGAAGCTGCAGTTATCTTTATCCCATTGGCCAGGCGCTCCCAAAGAGGCAGAAGCCAGCATACCGATGCTGCCGGTGATCTGGCTAGCTTCATCCGAGAGAATATCACCAAACATATTGGGACATAACACTACATCAAATTGAGAGGGGTTTTTAATCAATTGCATCGAAGCGTTGTCAACATACATATGGTGCAGTTTGACATCCAAATACTCTCGGTGGATTTCAGTTACAATTTCGCGCCAGAATACCATGGAAGTCAACACGTTTGCCTTATCTATGCTGTGTACTGTTCCGTTACGTTTGCGCGCGCTTTCAAAGGCAAGCCGGGCAATGCGTTCAATTTCAAAGCGCTTGTACTTCATGGTATCAAAGGCTTCTTCATCGGGGCCGCTGCCTCTGCGTCCTTTGGGTTCGCCAAAGTAAACATCGCCTGTAAGTTCCCGCAAAATGAGGATGTCAAGACCATGAGCCACGAGATCTGGCCGTAGGGGCGAGGCGTCTTTTAGCTCCGGATAGATGATAGCCGGCCGTAAGTTAGCATACAGCGAAAAATGTTTGCGCAAGGGTAATAAAGCAGCTCGCTCCGGCTGCTGCTGGGGTGGCAGGTGCTCCCATTTAGGCCCGCCCACCGAACCAAACAGTATGGCGTGCGATCCTTCAGCTAACTTTAGTGTCGCTGCGGGCAGAGCTTCTCCCGTGGCATCAATCGCAGCGCCGCCCACTAAGGCTTCGGTGAAAGAGAAAGTATGACCTGAATTCTCTACGGCGCGGCGTAGGATATCTATCGCCGGCTTCATGACTTCAGGGCCAATGCCATCGCCTGGCAAAACTGCAATTCTATATTCCATGCGGCAGAGGATTTGCCACCAAACACACTGTAAATCAAATGTGGGGAATTTATATCCCATCCGTAAAGATAGGTTACATGCGCCCGCCCCACGTAATTTTCGCGCCTGTGGGGATGTTTGGCTGCCGCTTCTCAGTTTCCCGCATGGGCTGATGTTACACTTGCACTGCCTAATTTTTGCAAATGTGGGGATATTTTCTCGCCGAGCAGTCTGACTAGTACACGGTTGCCGTAATTTTTCTGCATGTGGGATATTTTCCCGCCGGATAACTTAACCAGTCCACCGCTACTATAATTTCCCTGCATGGGGGGATGTTTGTGTTGGGTATGAGTTACAGCGTCGAGGTTTACCGTAATTTCCGCGCTTGTGGGGTTGTTTGGCTACGATGCGGGCATACCGATTCCCTGGCGGTGTTGCTGGTGGTAGGCTTAAGGAAGAGAACTGTTGCCTTGTTAGGCTGCCAATCGGGGTTTTAGCCCGAAAGAGTAGTCTAACTGCAGGGAAAAAGCCGCCGGTCTCCCCCGCGCAGGCTGTCCGTACTTTCTAAAAAGCGGCCTTTTTTGGTAACTATACGAACTAAGCACTTCCCG
>CALHRC010000191.1 GCA_938038265.1 uncultured bacterium | reverse complement strand
AAACTATGAAAACGAAACTACTTTTTGGGTTAAGCAGCTTGCTGCTTTGGGCCTGCCAGGCCAAAATAACGATAGAAGAAAACTTTGCCTTAAAAGACCTCACCCCGCCGCAGGTGGTCTCAATTTTACCGGAAAATGGCGCCACGGAAGTGGTCGATCGCCCCACGATTGTGGTGGTCTTTAACGAGGCCATGGATGCCGGCACGCTCAACAGCAGTACGGTGACGGTGAAAACCGCAAGCGGCAACCCCGGCATTGGCAGCTATGAGTATGACCCCACCACCCAGGCGCTGGCCATTAAGATAGTGCAAAACCTTTACCTCAACACCCAGTACACCATTACGGTGACGGGGGCGGTAAAAGATTTGGCGGGCAATGCGATTGCGCCGGTTAGCAGCACGTTTTCGACCGATGTCTGCCCTAAGTCGCGCACAAGCCGGCCGATGTTTAGTGGCGCAATATACGCCATTGCTAAAATAGGCTGCACGCTCTATGTGGGGGGAGCTTTTACCTCGATTGGGGGCAGCCCCCGCAACCGCCTGGCGGCCATTGGCACGGATGGCAGCTTGCAGGGCTGGAACCCCAATGCGAATAACGAGGTCTATGCGCTGGCGGTTGCGGGCTCGACCCTCTATGTGGGGGGGGATTTTACCACGATTGGCGGCAATCCGCACAGCCGCCTGGCGTCAGTTAACAGCGACGGCAGCGTGAATTGGTAGGGGGGCTATGAAAACGAAACTACTTTTTGGGTTAAGCAAGTAATGGCGCTTTAGTCTTGCTTAGTTTTACAATCCCCCCCCACGCTAATAAGCGGATTATCTGCCAGGTGATGTCCATTTCAAACCAGCGGCGGGCAAAATTAGGGTTGTTGGCTCGCGCATGGTGGTTGTTTTGGTATAGCTCCCCCAAGATGAGAAAATCAAGCCACAGGGAATTCTTTGAATTATCGTGAGTTTTAGGATAGTTGCGGTATCCTACCTTGTGACCTGCCCAGTTCACAATAGCACCATGGATCGGCCCCATGAGCCAATGAATGGGTAACAACAGATAAAGCCATTCTTGCCCCGCAGGCACTAAGGCATAATAAACAGGTACAAAGAGGGCACCCGTACCTATGCGATAGTACCACGAGTTACTGATTTTTTCCATAGTGGGCCAGAGGGTTAATGTCTGGGTGAATTTTTCTTTTACCAATAGGTTATTTCGGCTAATACCATCATAGATATCCGCTGTGCGCCACATCATTTTGAAAATGTTGGGTATTATGACAGGTGAATGGGGATCATCAGGCGTATCACTATAGGCATGGTGCATGCGGTGTAAAATAGCATAAGCGCGGGGATTGAGAAACGAAGGCCCCTGCACTGCCATGGTAAAAAGATAGAAAAATTTTTCCCAAAAGCGATTTAAAGTAAAATAACCATGGGCAGCATAGCGATGTAAAAAAAACGATTGGGCAAATGCTGACAGCATCCAATGGCTAATAAAAAAAACAAATACTTCTGTCATAAAAACTCCTTTGTTGGCTAACTAACAGATATATATGATATGAGTTCAGCAGGGGGGATTTCGTTGCAAAATAGTTTGTTTTTTCGCAAAATAACAAATTTTTTCTATGGGATATTCTTCTTTAGATGGGGAATTCCCTACCAAAAAGACACCTTAAGGTGCGCTGTTGTTATTGTAATGGCGGTCAGCTAAATGGGGTAATCCCTGCCCTAAGGCCACTACCCTAATGCCACCATTGTCAAATTCAAGTAAAGTTTTTAAGGTAGGAAACCATTTTACCTTTGCTTTGGGTACTAATAAAAGAATTTTCCAGTTGTGAAATAATGACAACTGTTGGGCCAAAGAGCGGTAAAATGCCTCTTGTGCCTTAAGTCGCTTTCCATAAGGTAAATTGCTAATCACAAGTCCCGCCTCTTTGGTGGGGGGATGTATCTTCCTTGCGTCGCTTTCTTGCAGTTGCCAGGTACAATGTTTAGCTGGTTGCAAACGTCTGAAGTTTTCTGCGGCAGTTGCAATTACCTCGGCTGAAATATCACTGCCGTAAAGCTGAAGTTTATGAGGTGTAGGTACATCCCCCCCTTTGTCATAGTAGTTGCGGTAAAAAGACATTTTTTGGTACGCAAAATCGCGAAAACGCCCCGGCCAGCCAGTGACCAGGTCGGCAGCTTCTAACAGAAAAGTGCCACTGCCACAACAAGGGTCAAAAATAACGGGGATTTTAGGTGCACCTGCCAAACGCAGTAGGGCGGCTGCGGTGGTTTCACGCAGGGGAGCAGTTGCCTGTAGCACACGGTAACCCCGCTGGTAAAGGGGGGCGCCTGAAGTATTCAAGCTTAAGGTGAGGGTATCTTGAAAAACACGCCCGACAATTTCTATTTCACCCTCACCACAGCTGCCCAGCCTTGCTGCTATAGCTGCTTTTAGGGTATGGGCGATATTATCCGTATGGTGCAAGCGGGAAGAGGTTGCTGAAATTTTCAACCGGCAGGCTGGCTTAAGCCCTAAATAGAGTTCCCAGGGTAGGCGCTTAGCGCGGTCAAATAGTTCGGGATAAGAGTGTACCTTACATTGGGCTATGCGCAATAGCAACCGCACGGCTATGCGGCTTTTCAGGTTGACCTTTGCCATAGAGGGTAAAGGGGCAGAGAAACTTACGCCCCCCGTGGTGATGGGGAATTCCCCCTCTGGGAAGAGCTCGGTTAGCTCGTCGGCAAGTAGTCTTTCAAAGCCGGGCTCACAGACGGCCAAGAAATCATGGGTTTTCTTAAGAAAATCCCGCTTTAGCCGCCGCTGAAGCCCACGTTCCCCCTGCGGTAAGCCTGCTTTAGTCAAGGTGGTAGCTTACCCCCACTGTGGGCACAATGGCAAGCATAGCATAGGTCGTGGGCATAAAGGCAAAGCGCAGCTCCCCCTCTGCGCTTACATTGCGTGAGATGCGGTATTGGTAACCCACAGAGCTTGCAAAGACAAAATAATTTCCTAAATCAAAAGATTTAGGATTGCCCCGTATTGTGTGGGTAATCAGGGGGATGGCATAGCCTAATTCAGCAGACATAAAGATATTTGATAATGGTTTTCCCAAAAAGGTCATAAAGTAGCGCAGCCCGCCGGTCACCGCTAAAAAATCCACATTGGTGTCAACATTGCCGGTAATGCGGTTGACTTGCACGTGATAGACCGGTAAATACCACATACCACCGGTATATTCAATGGCGCCACTTCTCACCCTGACATGGGAGCCGGCACTGACCCCGCCGGAAAAATAGTCAAATTGGCACTGGTTAGCGGTAAGGTTTTTACAGCCATTTTCATCCTCTACCAGCCTATCGGCTAAGCCCAAGGTAAGGGGCCCCACCTGAATAGCCCAGCCACCCCAAGCGGTGACATAAATATCATATTTTTTGGGTTTGGTGGGATCAATTTCAATGCCTTTATGTTCTTGCGAGAGGCGTTCGGTTTGTTGGGCCAAAGGCGGGGTATAACCTTCTTCCCAGCCACTGACCGAAAACCAATGTTCTATTTCTACGCGGGCCATGTGGTGCCAGTGGATGTCACGCGACAGGTTAAACTGGTTGCGGCGGTTTAAGCTTTCTTCAAAGCTGTTCCCAAACGCGGCGTGCACATTGCTAAACTGGGCGCCATATAACAGACGGATGACGGGGCGGCTGTAAATCCCTCGGCCGGCAGGGTTAATCGTAAAGCCGGTTTTAATTTGGTAGGTATGTTTGGTGTCGGTATCACCCCACTCTAAGCCGTCGGGGTCGGGTATTCCTTTGGTATTTGATTTTATTGAGTTAAAGTGCTCGCGGTAGCGGTTGCCAATGGTGGATTTCTCCCGGGCATAGACTAACTCCACAAGGTAGTGCAAGTGTTCGGTAATATACCAGATGGGGCGCACCACAAACGAAGTAATGACACGGTTATGGTCATCCGGGCGTATTTGGTTATCGTTATCCCAGCTATAGCCAAAACCAAAACCAGCGTTTAAGTCAAAATGGTTGGGCAACAGCCGAATTTGGATTTCATCAAAAAGTACGGTTTCATAGCGTTCGTCGGTAAATTGGCTAATGTAAATATCTTTGCTTTCGCCGTCATAGGTCTCTGTAACGGCAATTTGGGGGGCTTTTTTCTCAAAGCGAAAACTTAAGTCATTCCAATAGATTTTAAAAGGGCCTATCTCCGGTCCACCAAAGCCGGTCCAGGCAGTTAGTTTGTAGTAGTTAGCTGAAACTGGTCTGGCCCACGGAAAGTAATCTGAGCTGCCGGGGTTTTCGAGCATAAACTTTTCAAAGGCTTCGCCCCGCATGATGTCGGCATAGCTAACGTTAGGTGTTTGGTGGGGTGTGCCGCGCATGGTCTCATTTTGCCGCTCCCACATAATTTGAAAAGTAGCACCAGCCTGCCAGTAGGGCAGGTATTTGGCCGTAACTGGCTTTAAAGCGGCAATTTCGTAGAGGTTGACTTTGATTAAGCCGCCCACGGTGGGAATATTGGCATATTGGTGGTGGGTAAAACCATCCCCCTTGCGGTTGCGGTAAATCGCCCAGCCGCTGTCACCTACCCCAAGAAAGTATTCAAACTTAGGCAGCCGGTGGCCAGCGCGAATGCCAATGGTTTCCCAGAAAACCTGTGAGGTAAAGTTATCAAAAATACCAATATAGCCCATATTATACCACAGGTTACCGGTTTGGGTTACAAAATGGCGCATCAGTACATTTTCTGTTTCGAGCCAAATATGGTTCACGCTATAGTTACCGAGCCCCCCCATGTTCATGTCATAATTACGGTAGCTACCACCTTCAATCCGCATGAAGAGGGTAGCTCGGGGGGCACCTGGGGTTTCCGGGCGCACCACGTGGTAGCCAAAGTCGGCCATAAGCCAGGGAGTTTCATTCATGAGCCGGCCATAAAAAGGCCACCAACCTAAGGTAGGTGCATTGTAGCCAAAGTCATCCTGCGCACTGGCGCGAAAGTACATATTAAAGAAAAAAGGCTTGGGGATCTTAAAACCACTTTTTTGCTCTTCTAAAGCTGCTTTATCTAACCCAAGGGCTTCTTTTTCTTCGGGGCTGCTTTTTTCATCAGAGCCGGCTAAGGCCTCGCGGGTAGCGCTTTGCCGGCGGATTTTAATTTTGCCGCTGTCAGTACTATCTTCTTGGGCAAGTAGCGTGGGTGAGATAACAAAAAGTAACAGTAATCCCAGAGTAGATCGGCTTAGGTACATGATCAATTTTCCTGAAAGATGACAATGCTGCGAGCTGGTACCCCGTAAGAGCCACTGACAGTGTTGGAGCATTTCGGTGCTGAGGGGTTAAAGGTAGGGTCGCTGTTGTTCGGGCAATAGTTGCCACTTAGCTGCTGGTGAAAGCCCTCAAAATAACCTTGGGTATCGACAACCACATTCCAGCTGCCGGATGGTAAGTTTACCGTATGGTTGTTATTGCCTAAGTTAAAGGCAATAAAAATTTTCTTTTTACCGGCGGGTGGGTTTTGGTAACACAGTGCAATAACTTTAGCAGCGCCCCCCCAGGCTAAGGCGCCTGCAGTATCACTGCTACAATTTGCTGAGGCAATATCGTTCCAGTAAAGTGTCATATTGTTGTAGGATGTTTTGCCAAACGCCCATAAATTCTCTTTACGAAAGGCAATCATCTTGCGTGTGAAATCAAACATGCGGTAGGCCGTGGGGTTGGCTATCCACACGCCCCAGCGAAACCAATTGTACTGGTTATCAGCGCCAGCTGTATAGGCATTATTGTTCCCAAACTGCGTGCGCATCCATTCGTCACCACCTAAAATCATGGGGCTGCCATTGGAGACAAGTAATAAAGTAATGAGGTTGCGGAAGTTTTGCCGTTTTAAGTCTTCATTAAATCCCCAGTCGCGCGAATAGTTACTGCCATCGTCGCCTGAATAAGGATCAACCCCCTGCGGGTTGAGCGGCCCGATGCCGTTGCGTTTCTGGTTATAGCTTAAGAGATCATACATTGTAAAACCATCGTGGGCAGTAATTTTATTGATGTTGTGGTAAGGTTGGCGGCCATCCCAGGTCTCGGCAAACTTAGCTGCACTGCCTGTTAAGGCTCCCCCAAAGTCAACCGGGGAATCGCTGTTTAAGCGGTAGTCGTCGTGGTTGACAATACGGCGGGTAACCCGCTTAAATAAATCAGACCATTCAAAGTAAGCATAGCCCGTTGTGTAGGTGGTATCCACTGAGGAACAACCCGCTTCATAACCGGTGTAGTTTAAGCCATCCGGGCCATAGCAATATGCTTTGGGATGGTCGCCAAATCGGTAGCCGCCAATGGACCACGGCTCAGCAATAATGCGCGTGTCATAACGTTGTAGTATCGGGTCATTGACAATCCACATGGAAGCTGCCATATTGCTTCGCCCGGCATGGGTACTACTATAGGGTTCAGCGCCCCATTCTTTCCAATAGTTATAGGCATTCCAGTTGTTAGTAAGTTGGCCATCACGCTTTTCGAGTACTTCGCTTAAGTCAAAGCGAAAGCCATCCACATGCATTTGCTCGACCCAATAGCGCAGGCTATCTAAGACAAGCCGGCGACCGGGAGCGTGAGCTGTGCGCAGCATATTACCGGTACCCGTGTGGTCATAATAAAATTCTTTATTGGGACCGGTAAGTGCATAATAAGCGTAGTTATCAATGCCACGGTAGGATAATATGGTAGCAGTTTCGGGGGGATCATAACCCCAAAAGTGGTGGGGATTGTTGGGATCTGTCGGATTATTGCCCTCAATCAAAGGCACTTTTTCACGCCACAGGCCACCTTCGCCGGTATGGTTATAGACCACGTCAATGATGACCTCTATGTTATACTTGTGAAATTGCTCCACCATCGAGCGGAACTCATTGACTTGCGAGCCCTCTTTGGGGCGGTACGAATAGGTAATCTCAGGAGCAAAAAAATTCAAGGTCCAGTATTTCCAGTAGCCGCCATCCCCACCCGCTTCATGTACTGGTAAAAACTCTACAGCCGTAATACCCAACTCGGCTAAATAAGGAGCTAATTCACCTGTGCCTCGGAAGGTGCCCGGATAGCGGGCGCGGTAGTTGTTTTCTAAGCCGGGAATACCGGGTAAAGCAGCTGCCGAAATGCCCTTGGGATGGACTTCATAAAAAATCAGTGAATTGCGGTCGCGGCGTTTTTCGCTGCAGGTTTGGCCATTGATGACATGGCCCACATGGACGCATTGTTTGCGCTGCCAGTAAGCCTTTTCGCTGTCACTCCAGTTATAGTCATCATCACGCAATACAATACCTTTTGAGGCAGCCGCTGTGGTATCTTCATGGCGGTAAGGGCCTGAGGCGGCCATCCCCTTGCTCCAGTCGTGTTTGCGGTGTACTGCCCTGGCATAGGGGTCAAGCAATAGCTTATTGGGGTTAAAGCGATTGCCCTGGTTGTCGTAATCAGCCCGAAAGCCAAACATGCTGCCCGGTATCCAGGCGGGGTCATAGTCAAAGTTGGGTCCCCAGGCGCGAAAACCATAGTAAGTCTTGTGGCCCACTCCGTTGACAAAAACCGACCATACATTGCCAAAGCGTGACATTTGGTATTCTTGTATGGGATATTTGCTCTCAGGGTCGTCGAAGATGAGCAAGTGCACCCGACTTGCCCGCTCGGAATATAACGTAAAATTAACCCCCCCATCGATGATTTTAGGCCCCATGACCTCTAAATTTTTAATTTGGTTTACGGTCAAAGAAGGGGCGTGTGGCTCGGCATCATACATGCGAAAGAAATTGGGGTTGGGGCCCGCACAAGCAGTTAGTATAGCAAAAAAAATCCCCGGCAGCGGGATGTAAAAAAATCTATATAACGTTATATTTGGAAATATTATATTTGCAATAGTTTGGTAGGTTGTGGCAAAGATGTGCCTTACCCTATTGTGGAACCAAAAGGTTATGGCAGAGTACATATATATCCCCCTTACTTATTATTGTTTTACTAAAACTACCGCGCTGTAGCACGGCACTGACCAGGTGCTGGTGGTCGCTCCCCACGACTGCGTGTCGGAGCCGTCAGCATCGTTCGTAGCCGCATTGTTGTCACTGCCGCCATACCAGCGCAGTTTGGCAGATGACTGATCGCCACAGTTGGTGTTGTCATTGCCGCCGGTAACTGCCACGACCGCCCGCCAGGAAGCGCCACCGGTTTCGACGGTGAAGTTCTGCGCCCCACCGGTCATATTGGCCAGAATGCGGAACTCCTGTTTCGTATGGACATAGCCAAAACCAGTCATAGAACAGCCGCCCGTGTGCTTGGTAAAAAATGAAATTGTCTGGTTGGGCGTGGTGTTATCAAAATTGGAGTTAGCTCCGCCCGGATCGTCGTTGTAGCGCAGCGCCGGGCAGGCCTTGCGCAGTTTGACTAAAAACGCCGTGAGACTGCGCATATCAGCATTGGTCTGCTCTAATTGCCAGTCGAGGTTGTTGCCGATCTTGCTCTGGTCCTGGATCTGTTTATTGCGCATAAACTCCTGCCCTTCGTAAAGCATCGGGATGCCGTGGGATGTCAAAAGCAAAACAGCGCCAATGGCCGATTTCGATTTCGAGTCAAGCACTGCACGCGCAACTGTCTCTTCGTCATGGCTTTCGATGTAGTTCAAGGTATCCACCGGATGCTTGGAAATAGCCTGCCAGATGCCGTCGTCTCGGCTTTTGCTAAAATACATGGCGGTCTT
>CALHRC010000190.1 GCA_938038265.1 uncultured bacterium | reverse complement strand
GGCATAGGCCTGGCGGAATTCCAGGTTGGCGTAGAGCGCTTCTCGCCATTCTTCTAAATATTGGCTCTCCCGTGTCAGCAAGGCTACCCTGGCGGCAACTCCATCCGGCATTTCAATACCAAACTGGCTTTCGGCGCGGTGGAAATCAGCGGGTAGTTTTGTTGTAAAGACTTCGATCTCTCCGTTGATCAGACTGCTTAAATGGTAGCCTTCTATAATACGTTGCCAGTCACGGGCGTCAAAAGCCGGCGCTAAATTGCTGCGGCGCAGCTCGCTCATCGCGGCATCTGTCAAACCTGCGGCAAACAGTCGCGAGAGCATGAGTCCCAAGGCTGCCGAAATTTTATTTTGCTGACCAGTTTGTGCCAGTAACTTTTCCCGGTTTCTCCAGTCAGCCAGAGCCCGATCGGGATATCCGGCGCGCAGCAGCAGTGAACTGCGGATATTAAAGAGCTCTTCACTTTCAAAAAAATCACTGCCTTGGGGAGTTAGTAATTCTTCGGCATCGCGGGCGCGCTCAGCACGTGACAGGGAATTTTTCGCATTCAACTTGCCCGGCTCCCGGATGCGATCCAATTCCCGTGCTCTTTCTGCAGCTGCTAACTGCAAGAAAGCGGCAGACTTCTCCCCGGTTTTTAGCCAAGCGATCATCGGCGCTGCACCCTGGATGGCGGCAGGAAAGGTTATTGTATCTGTGAGAACTGCCGGCATTTTGGCAGCATTGGATTTGCGGTTGCCATCCAAATAAACGACAGCTGTTGCCCCCCGAGATGCTGCGATTAGGTTCACGGCGGCGCGGTAGTAAAATTCCGCCTGGGGTTGCATGCTTTTCTCCCGGGTACTGTGGATCACTACCATGGATGGAAACATGGCTGTTTGCATGATGTCATAGAAAGGCAAATCATTGCGATCAATCGCTAAATGGCTGCCGGCAAGGTTTGCTTCATAGTCTAGTACGCTGTAGCCTGCTGCTGTATTTTGCCACTGTTCTAAGCCTGAGACCATCTGTTGCTCTGGTGCCAAAGCATACCTGACAGCGTTGTTGCCACCTAAACCTAAAAAGCCACCGCCAATTGAAGTTATCTGTACCAGGCGCCGGCGGGTGACATTAGGATTGCGGCTAAACAGTCGGGCGGATGGCAGGGCGAGATCCACAGAGACCGGTTCAGAGAAAAGTTTTTCCAATGGAAAATCCTGGAAACGTCGGTCAGAGATAATCTGGCGTGCCTTGGAATCTCTTAGCCAAATAGCCCACTCAGGCAGTGCGTCGGTAATACCGGCAAGTAGCTGATCTTGCACCTGCTTGAATTCACTGTCAGAAATCAAAAATTCCTTCTGGCGGTAGGTCATTTCTGTTGTCACGGTACGCCGGGAAGTTACGGTGCGTTTATCCGCTAAAATAAACTGTGTTCTGCCTCGGTTTTCCATGATATAAACCATGGGCAAAATCTGATTTTCGGGTTTTTCTACCCGATAAAAAATCGGACCCAACTGGCCGGAGCCTTTGCCACTTATCATCTGCTGTTCTAGTTTGAGGCGATCGCTTCTGATACGGTTAAGTTCTGCTTCAAAAAAGGAGCTGTCTTCACGGGCTAACCGCAGGGTCTCAATCAGTTTCATGCGTGCAACTTCCATGGTATAGAGGAGGGTGTGCTCTTCATATTTTTTTTGTAGCTCTTTGTCGTTAAAGCCGATTTTACCGCGGTAGATTTCTCTGGCCATGATAAAACGTTTTAGGTCTTCAGCAGTAATAGCGGCAGCAGCTTCCTTACGTTCAAGGTATAGCGCCGTTCTGGCTTCTGAAATCTGTTCAAATAGTATGGGATATTCTGACGCTAGGTGGGGATGTGCTGTGAATAATTGGTATGATTCGGCCAGCGGTCTAGCTTCTCCTGAAGTTTCAAATAACCGGTAACCGGCCACTGCTTTTATGCGGGTAGCTTGAAATTCTTCAGCCCGGTCATAGGCTAACTGGTATTCGCTAGCCGCTAGAGTTTGGACATTGAAAATTTGCAGCAATCTGCCGCGGTTTAAGGTCAGAGCCAATCGCATGCCATTGTCACGGCGCTCGAGAAAAGAAATATCTTTATCGGGATTTTCCGGATCGGTTACCATACCCTGGAATAACTTATAGGCAGAGGTAAAATGGTCTCTAATTTCTTGTTTTTGGTTTACATAATCGGTCAAATCTTTGGCCGGCTTCTCAGCTGCTCTAAATTTCGCTTCTTTTAGTTCTGCCAGGTAGAAATGGAAGACGCCTTTATAGATGGCGAGCTTATAGATTTCTTTCAGTGCTTCAAAACGGATTTTGGCTTTTTCAGTGGGGGTCAGCTCAATACCGCGGTTTTTTTCCTTGCGTGCTTCTTCTTCGGTTTTCAGCCGATCATTGATATATTGGGTGGTAAATTTTTCCAGTGATTTCAATTCTTTTTCTGTGCGTTTGATCTTTTCATTATCACTTTCAGGCAGCGATTCAATTTCTTTGGCGGCAAGTGTCAGCAGATTCTTTTCTGCTCTCTGCAGGGTTACAAAATCGCCGCTGTCAGTGGCCAGCTTTATGGCCTCATTATAGTAATTACGCGATGATTTAAAGTTGTTCAGTAGGTAGTCAAGTTCCCCAAGGCGCATGTGCGTCGCGATTAGGGTTTCCTTCCCGTGCTTGGTTTTATCTTGCTTGGCATAATCTTGTAATTTCAGCAGAGCACTTTTGGCCTGGAGGTAGAGACCTTTCTGCCGGTAGATATCCGCCTGAAGCGAATAGAGGTATTGGTAGCGGTTTACTGTCGGTAGGGGAAAAGCTAAGTGATTTTCACCGACATAGACATTGTCATAGGGGAGTTGGTAAATCCAACCCATGACCGTTGTCCAGGGTTCGTAAATGCCAAACCATTTGATTCTAATCTTGAAACGCGGCGCTTTAATTTCTTTTTCAGAGCCAAGGGCAACGGATGCTTCTTTCAGGTAGGCAAATGCCTGTTCATAGTCTTTTTTGTCATAATGCAGTCGTGCCAATTCAAGAAAAATGAAACTGCGGTCATTATAAGCGCCTGTGTATTGTTGTTCAGCGAGGATTTCGCGGTACCAGCCAATGGCTTCATCGGGTCTGTTGTTCAGATCAGAATTTAAGGCCAGTTGGCGCATGATGGTCTCGCGCCGGCTGCGGTTGATTTCCCGTTGTTTTTTACTGACCTTGTCTAAAGGAGCGATTTCTTGGTATATGGCAAGTGCTTTACGCAATTCGGTGGCCGCCCGGTTGTAATGCCCCGTAAAGTACCAGGTACGGCCGGCGTGATAATGAAATAAGGCCTGCTGGGTTTTACTGTCAAAGGTATATTCATTGCGGTCCACGGCGGCAGCAACAACGGCATAATTTTCTTCCGCTTTGGCGTAGTTATTGAGCAGAAAATAATTATTACCCATGTTCAGGTGAAAGCTCAGCAATATGCGCGGGCTAACCCTGTCGCGAAAAAGATCCATACTCTTTTGGTAGATGCGGATACTTTCTTCAAACAGGTAATCAGGGAAATAGACACGGTAGAGCGAATCAAATTTATCTTTGTCTTTGGTATTGTCGGCAATATCGACAATTTTTTCCCGTTTGGTATCAATAAACTGGTACATCCACCCAAGCATAACGTAGCTGTCGGGAAACCAAGGATCGGCAAAAAAGGACCATTTGAAATCCTGCTCAGCAGCTTTGAAAAGCTGTAGCACTTCTTTTTTCTCGGAACTGCTAAGACCATTTTTTTCAAATCGTTCATGGCGGAGGATGCCCTGCTGGGCGTTGAGGTGCGCCCGGCCAAAAATAAATGAATTTACTAAGTAGCGGCGGGCAAAATCCATATTATCATTATAGAATTTCTGGACTTCTTGCAAAAATTTACTGTCTTCATCGGGATCGGCAAAAGTCAGTTCATTGATGGCAATGAGAGTCCCAAGGGCGCTTTCTTCTACGAGGTCGCTTTCAATGTTTCGGGCCTGCAATTGCAGTTCCAGGCGGGCTAAGACCTGGTATTGGCTCCAGGCCTTGCGGTAATTGCCATGCCGCCGGGATTCTTGGGCGCTCTGCGCATAATAGTTGAGGGTTCGTTGCAACAGAGAGCGGCTGTGCTCAAGGGCATACTCCGGTTTGTAATGCAGAAAGGCCGTGTAGTAACTGGCAAACGCTTTGGCCGGATCATGACGTAATTCGTGGATCTGGCCGTAAATACGATGGTAGAGGTGTAACCAACGCGATCCTTCGGGAAGATTCTGTTCTTTGGGAAGCAACTGTTCTGCCTGCAGGGCCTGGCCATTGTCGGCAGCAGCAAGAGCCTGTGCGAGGGCTGCTATATAGTGCAGTTCCGGATATTGCGCCGCCCGATGGCGGTCTAAAACCGCACTAATGAGTACCTGTTGCCCCCGGGAGGCCAAAGAATAGAAATATTGGTACACCAATACTTTGATCTTTTCGCGGTGACTATTGGTCAAAGCTGCGCCTAGCTGGCTGTTTTTAATAGCAAAATCGGCACCGTCTTTTTCCGTAAACCAGGGGTATGTTTCAGGATATAGAGAAAAGAGAGCAGCGGGGGGGATGATCTCTCCAAAGCCAGTCTGGGCCTCGGCATAGAGAATTTCTGCAGCACGATAGTAAGCCGGATAGCTGTACAATATTTGCCGTTCGGTTGCCCGAGCCTCTGCCAGCCTACCACTGGAACGTTGGTATTGTGCGAGATGGTCTTTCAAATTGGCCTGGATATTGCGCAGCTTTAAACCATTGGGATCATGTATGGGGTCGGTATAGGCGGTTTGTAGGATTGGCAAGTCCGCAATTTTACTTAAATAGGTTTCTATATTGGTCTCATTAAGCAGCGCAGGGGTAGCAGGTAGGGGACGGCCACTGCGCTGTAAGCGCTCTATATCGACTAAAACGCGCAGGTAAGGTTCCTCTTTAGCAGCCAGGGTCTCGATTTTCTCTCTCTCGGTTGTGGCCAGTGGGTCATTGCGCTGCGCCAGGTACTGAAAGAGCTCAAGCCTGGCCCGGTTGGCCAGTACCGGGGCTAACGGATCCGCAGAGTGAAATAACGGCACCATGCGCAGTGCCATAACATATTCCTCATGGGCTTTTTGTTGCGCTGCCGGTGTCTTGTCAGCTTTGGCAGGATGGAACTGCGCGGCAAAGGCCAGCTGTTCGTAAATGGTTTGCTTTTTAGGAATGACCCCTGAGGTGGGGATAAAGGCGACATTGATATTTTCGCCCGCAGCAAAAGCAAATACGACCGAGCCATCCACAAAGCCACTGGCCCTGCTGTCGAAGGTGTTTTCATCTGAGGTGGTTAACGGGTATGCTTCAGCTGTAGGCAAGGTGCCGTTGAGCGCAATCATAACCAGCTGGGCTCTGTCTTTGCGGTCGGTGTGGCCATCCCCATTGGTATCCCGGGCAATACGCGAAAAAATAATAAACTTACCATCGGGAGAATAAGAAGGGTTTAGGTCGAGTGCGCTACCTGAAGTCAACTGCCGACTTTCCTGGGTCTGAAGATCTAATTCATAGATGTCGCCGTTACTGTTAGGATTCTGATAACTGATATAGGCAATTTTACGGCCATCAGGCGAGAAAGCTGGCATCACCGCTCCTTTTTCCGTCAGTTTGCGGGCCGCCGACGGCTTATCGGGATCCATCAGCCAAATATTCTGTATGGCGCCGAGCCCCGGTCCAAAAGGATTGCCGGTAGCAGATGTCATGTCAGAAGAGAACGCTAATAGCTTACCATCGGGCGACCAGGTTGGGTTCATTTCCCGCGAGCGTACCCGACGCTCTTCGTCATTGGTTAGGATTTTAGGTTTACTGCTAAAAATTCCAGACTGGGGGTTCTCGCCTGCTTCGTATTTTTTAATTAAGTCTTTGGGATTAACCTTCAGAACAACCAGATCGCCATCGGGATCTAACTCGTCGTCAATATAGGCAAGTCTCTTGCCGTCGGGACTGATGACGGGTTCCCGCTGGTTGGTAACTGTTTTTACTACTGGTATGATGGTGACATCATCGAGGGGGCGCAGGAATAGATCGTAATTTCCCAAGCGGTTTGAAGAAAAGTATAGGTACTTACCGTCAGGGGTAATGGTGCCACTGAAAGATTCGCCTCGTTCAATGGTCAGGGGGATCATCCCCCCGCGACCTTCTTCGTAATTTTCCCGGTAAACATTTCTGTAACTGAAGCGGGCGTCTTCTCTTAGGTCTTTGCCCGAACAGTGGGCTAAAAATAAAGCCGCTGAAAAAACGACAGATTTATATAATAAAGAAGTAAGAGGATTTCTTACCTTCGCAAGGGGCAACAGCATGGGCCGAAGTATTGGCTGAAAACTGTCCTGTCGAGTGTTTTTCATCTTATGAACCCAGCTCATTGTACCTTGCCAACCATGCCCTACCGGGGGGCTTTAGGCGAAACCGCAGCAGTACCTTTTACCTTTTGTTCTTAAGAATTCCTGGACTATCATGTGGATTTCGATACCGGCTGGCCACTTCCCCACCTAAAAACCATCCCCCAGGCGACATAATACATATTTTAGTAACTAAAAACCCAAGGGGTAACGCGCGGGGTGGTTTTTGGCTCGCCACGGCAGCTACCTTGTTCAGGAATTCCTGA
>CALHRC010000189.1 GCA_938038265.1 uncultured bacterium | reverse complement strand
AGACAAAAATTGAACCGCTGATTCCAATAAAGCGCTGATTGACAACCGACGCCAGCTCCTTAGGGAACCTAATGCCTGCGACATGCCTGACGGTATGCTGACGTAGATCTTTCTGTTATTGGGCCCGACAGCATACTCAATGGTAGCGCGTGAGGATGGACTCGCGTTTATATTCTGAGATATAATTTTCAGAAAAAGGGTTCGCACAATTTCAGAGACTGATTTCCCTGACTTTTGGGCTGCTGCTTGGATCAGCTGGTATGTTGTTTCACTGACGCTGAAACTGGTTTTTACTATATCTATCATACTATAGATATATACCCAGAGAAATCGCGAAAATTTGCAAAAATGCAGAAAAAAAATATAATTATGGCAAAAAAAGTTACTCTTTATCGATAAGAAAGATGACCCCCCTTATGAGGTTGATAAAATCGGTTTTTCTCCGCGCTGCGGTCTCCATTACTTCTTCGTGGTTTAGCGGTTGCTGCAGAATACCGGCTCCCATGTTGCTGATAAGACTGACTCCTAAAACTCGCATATCCATCTGCCGGGCAGCCATAACTTCGTAAACAGTACTCATACCGACGGCATCACCGCCCAATCGTTGTATCATCCGTACTTCTGCTGGGGTCTCATAGGTTGGACCCGACATAGCACAATAGACCCCTTCTTGGAGTATGATATTGCCGGCTTCCCCGACTTCTCTGGCATAACTAAGGAGCTGTAGCGAATAGGCTTCACTCATATCCACAAAGCGCTCCCCCCATTCCGGCACATGCGCGCCAAGCAGAGCGTTCGCACCTGTCAGATTTAGGTGATCAGTTATCAACATTAAGTCTCCCGGTTTGAAATTCGGATTTACAGCCCCAGCAGCATTGGTGACAATAAGAGAGCGTACCCCAAGCAAGGCCATAAGCCTTACCCCTATGGTAACCCGCGAAGGGTGATTCCCTTCATAATAATGAACCCTACCCTGCATGACAGCGACTGCTACATTATCAAGAAATCCGAAATGAAATACGCCTTTGTGACCTGCCACACCGGAAGCAGGAAAATGGGGGATCTCATGAAATGGAACAGAGATTTTTCGCTCCAGCAGATCTGCCAGGTCCCCAAGACCGGAACCGAGAATAATCCCAGCCTGTAGCGGGAAATCCGCCTTTTTGCTTAAAAATTCATAAGCTTCCTGCAATTCCTGCTGGGTTAGAGGCGAATTCATAAACCTAAGCTCCAGCCATAACATTGGCCGACAAGTGGTTTATGCTCTATTTGATATTGAATTAATTTTTCTGTTTAATGCCGAATAGCCCGATAGCAGAGCTTCCAGCGTCATTGGTATGCGATAGCTCCAGTTGGTGTCATTGACTGTCCCTGGTATGTTGATCCGCTCTTCATCTGCTCTGACCAAACGGGTTTCAGCATCAAGAGCCAGAAAATCCTGGAGGGGGATGATTAGAAGCCTGGCAGCAGATTTTGCCAGATTTTTGAGGATAGCTTCAGCCAGTATGGGTGAAAGTTCCGGCTCGGGAGCTACATCCACCCCTATGTGTTTAAGGTATAGGGATTTATCAAATTCTTCTTGCCACCAACCGCGCAGGGTAGATGAGTCATGCACAGAGCTGGTAGCTACTGATAGCTCAGGATATTCCTTGACTGGGACATAGTTATGGCTTGCAGATTTATAATCCCGCGTCCAGCGTTCCACCCGCAAGCCAAGTATCTGCAGATCAGAGAGCACTTGGGGTAAACAATCGGGCACAGCGCCCAGGTCTTCCGCACAAACCAGCATTTCATGATCCTGTTGCATAATAGCCAGCAACTCACGGGCTTGTTGTTCCCATATCTGCTCTGATTGTTGCTCGTGCTTTTTTATCAGGTTTTCGAGTCGTTTTTGCTCCTCTTCTTCTAAAGACTTATAGGAATAAACATCTCTGCGGTTCCAGAAAGGGAAGAAGTTATCATTCTCAAGTGGCAGCAGAGCCCGCTGGCGGTGCCAATACAGCAGAAAATCTTTGATTTGCTGATTTTCTGGCAAATTAGCAATTGCTTTCTCGGATGCGATGCTATCCTTGAGCAGATAGAGATCCTGATTTTCGATCTGGTCGAGATATTGAGCCATAACTATGCCTGAATTATCACCCAAAGCAGCTGAAATCTCATGACCGGCGATGTGTGGTACCGATAACCAACGGATACGGCCGTTATCGAAACCATTCTCCTGAAGATCTTCGCGCGAAATGTATGATGCAGGGGAATAATGGCCCATTAGGCCAGAATATTCACTATCTGGTATCCGCCATATTCTGAAAAATCCCAATACATGGTCAATTCGGTACGCATGATAATAGCGATCTGCCCGGGCAATTCGCCTGCGCCACCAGGCATAGTTATGGCTTCTAAGTGCACTCCACTCATAAACGGGAAATCCCCAGTTCTGTCCCTCAATAGAATACATATCCGGTGGAGCCCCCGCACGATAACGCAAATCAAAAAACTCCCGCTGCGCCCAAACATCGACACTGTCCTCATTCATCAAAATGGGGATATCCCCCTTTAACATCACCCCCCTCGATTCACAAGAAAAGACCGCCTGCCGCAACTGGCGATCCAACAACCACTGCACCCAGACATAAAAGAATAACTCCTCACGATGCCGCTCAAAATAGTCGTCAATAAAAGAAACATGAGGATCCCTGAACTGACCCCAATCCTGCCAGGAACGCTGGTCATGACGCTCTTTCAGCTCCTTGTAAACGGCATATACTTTCAACCAATCATTATCTGACAAAAACTTCAAAATCTCAGGGTCGGATGGAATTGCTTTCTTCTGGTCTTTATACATCCGGCGCAGAATATTCACCTTAAAGGCATATACCGCCCGATAATCTACCCGCCGCTTAACTTTCTGCTCAGTGCGAAAAGTCTTGATCTCTGTTAGATATTGGGCATATCCGGGAATATCCTCGAAACGCAGGTAAACAGGATTCAATGCCAGGGAACTTTGGGCAGAATACGGAGTGGGTTCTGTACCGGTGTCATTCACGGGCAATATCTGTATCAGCTTGATGCCTCGGGCAGCACACCATTCCGCCAGAAGCGGCAAATCGGCAAACTCGCCTATCCCACAGGATTTTTCAGACACCAGTGATGAAACGGGTATGGCAACACCGGTAATTTTCTGGGAACCATATTGATACTTCATGTCCGACTCCTGAAATCATCTATAGTAAATAAAGTATGTAGTTCAATGCCGCGCTGTTGCAAAGCGCCACGCCCCCCTTCATCGCGATCCAATACTGCAAAGCAATGGCTTATCTGAAAACCCAATGAGACTATAACTTCATACGCGAGCAGAGCGGACATTCCCGTAGTTATGACATCCTCCAACAACAAAACAGGATCGCCGGCTTGCAGCATACTTAAGGCTCCCTCGACCGGCTTTTTACTCCCATGGTCTTTGGCCTGTTTGCGAACGACCAAGGGCAGCAAGCTGCCACCTTGGTCGTTATCCGCCATAGTTATGGCATACGTCAGGGGATCCGCCCCCATAGTTAGCCCCCCCGCTGCTTTCGCGTGGGGGCAATAGCGGTGGATTGACTGCAAAAGCAAGCCAGCAGCCAACTTTAAATACCGGGGCTGTAACAGGGTCTGCTTCAGGTCAAAATAATAAGGGCTCTGCTTACCGGATGCGAGGGTAAATAGTTTGTCGTGATCCTCCCGAAAAGAATATTGTTGGATAGCCGCCTTTAACTCTAATCGAGCTTTGTCGGTATCAAATATTGGATTCACCATAAGCCATAACTATGCTACTCTCAGGAGCCTGCAAGCAGTGTTTTACCCTGCTGCCAGAAGAACTGAACACCCGCCAACGCCTGCTGGGACAACTCAATGGTCTCCTGGGTCACATAAGTGCTTATATGTGCTTCCATTACCCCAGGAGACAGTTCCTGGGCATGTCGGGCTACAAATGGTAAAATATCTGCCATATAACCTGAATCCCGGGCCGTAAAAGACGCCATTGCGCGTTCAATACTCTTCCTTAAAGTCAAACGAATATCTTCTTTAATCTCATCCGACAGAGTTTTTCTGACAAGAATAGCCCCCAAAGGCACCGGATAACCACTATTTCGTTCCCAGAAAGCACCTAAATCCTCTTGTAACTGCAGTCCTTCTGCCTGGTACACAAAACGCCCCTCATGAATCACCACGCCAAGATCAAGAGAACCATCCTGCAACCGCTGCATAACCTCTGAAAAAAGCATATGCTGCTTGGTAATGCCATAACTATGCCGTAAGTGGGTATGGTTCGCGTAATATTCAAACAACAGGTGGGCGGATGTATTCTTGCCTGGCAAACCTACCCGCAATGATTGACCTTTTGCTACCTGGAGCCCCCACGGCGGGGCCAATAATAAAGGCCCGACCCCATACCCAATAGCACCCCCAGAAGGGAGTAAGTCATAACTATGCAACAACTCACCAGCCACGAGAAAAGAAACCTTGACAATATCGGGGTCTCCAGCCAGGGCCAACTCATTTAACTGCTGGATGTCTGCATACAGAGGATGTACCACCCGAAACCGGCCCCGCAAGGCCGGCGAGTGTATAAAATGATAAAAAGCAAAGGTATCATTCGGGCAAGGACTTATAGCCAGCGATACCTCCCTCATGATCAGAATAACTTTTTCTTCTTTAACTTATCGAGCTCCTTCTTGCCTTCTTCTACTTTTTTATCAGCCTTACCAGTATCCGGAGTGTTAATATCATCCGCTTTTTTTAAAGCGTCACTTTTGAGACTATCGCCTTTCATCGCATCGGGCGAAAGAGATTTACGCAGCTCATCCCCCTTCGACTTCATTTGCTGCATCTGCTGTTCACCTTTTTCCTTAAGGTCTTTACCCTGCTCATCCAGAACATCGCTTTTTTTGCCACCACCGGGCGAGAACTGCTGCTGTAACTCGTTAAAATTCATTTTTTTCTCTTTAAGCAGCTTCACATCTTT
The DNA here is from genome assembly GCA_938038265.1 of uncultured bacterium. Lineage (GTDB taxonomy): Bacteria > Spirochaetota > Leptospiria > Turneriellales > Turneriellaceae > CALHRC01. The sequence goes on along the minus strand of CALHRC010000189.1, from coordinate 33,422 downwards.
TAATTTGTCACTGATTCCGGCAAACTCTGCTTTGTCAAATGCCTTGATATCGCCATATCCTTTCAATTTAGCAATTTCTGCCTGGGCAAGCCCCTTCTCTTCCACTTTACCATCTTTTTTTACTTCGGCTTTTTGGCCTTCTTCAACAACAGACTTCTCCCCTGTCACTGACTCAACCTCAACCTTACCGCCGGTAACAGAGATCGAGCTCTGGCCCTGCTCGTCTGACTCAACATAAAATTCCGTACCGCGTACACCCGCCACCGCAGTAGGGGTACGTACAGAGAAACTGGAACCTTTTGACAACTTACCTACTTTGGAATAAATACCGCCGGCAACCAAATTCAGACTGTCATTCGTAGCCCCGTCAATGGTTGCCAGCATTTCGCTGATCTCAACCCGACTCTTCTCGCTAATCTTAACCACCCGATCTTCAGATAACTGCAAATCGATATTCGACTTTGCTCCGGTAACCAGAACATCTTTGACAAAAACAAACTCCCCCGGTTTAACCGCAATACCAGACCCTTCGCGATCAATACGGGCTTCCGTGCCTTTGACAAAGGTTACAACGGCAGCTCGCTCTGATTTCACTGCTTTTTTCTCTTCTTTTTTACAGCCGACCAACGCCAGCAAAACAACTAAAAACCCCGCTAATTGTTTCATGCCATCCCCCTTATTGTATTCTGGCAATATTTGCCACTTTTAAAAATTCCACCAGACGGTCATAGTTCGGCGCTTCAATCGCGAAGAGAAAAACCTTATTGGTAAACATAATCCCCGCCTCGCCGGCTTCAAGTGTATAATCAAAACGATATTCTGTGCTGCGCTCAGAACTGAAACTTTGCATTGTCTCTTCTTTTTTTTGCCGCTCTAGATTGGCAAGAGCCTCTTTAGCGGCCGGTGGTTCGTCAAATTCCCAGGCCTGAAAACTGGCTTGGGCGCCATAAAGCCCTACCAGATACTCGCGCGCGCCCATACGCAAAGCGCTGTCTTTACGCCGCAATTCAAGCGTCTCTCCCCGGAATTCTCCCGGGAAAACATCTTCCAGGTTCTTTAGCTCTACTGAAACGTCGGTAAAAATTCGGGCTTTACATCCACCTAGTAGCACCAGCAGCATAGTTATGGCAGTTAAATACCGCATGGATTGGAAGAAGCAGGTTTTATATGGTGCGTCAAGCAGATAATAAGGAAAAGTAGGGCGGGGGCTAGCCGCCCCCGGCCTCAACCGCCCTGCCCTGCGGGCACCGCCCGGCGGCTGGCCCTTATGGGCCACCGGTTTTCGCGCCAGGCGCTCAACCCTGCCGCCGTGCTGGGCGTTTTCGGCTCCCCCGATCTCGCTTTAAAGCCATAGTTATGCCTTTAAAGCCATAACTATGGGACGAATCTGTGCCCCAGGCAGGAATCGAACCTGCATCACCGGCTTCGGAGACCGATACTCTATCCATTGAGCTACCGGGGCATAGTTATGGCATCCGCAGGCAGCAGATCGAGTCAAGATTGGGAATCAAGACACCTCAGCAAGGTTTTTACGAATATATTACGCTCGTAACCCCATACATTGTTTGAGGGTTTCTGTAGAGCAAGTCGATATAAAGAGGTGCATAGGGGGCACCGCTTTTCGCAGTCCGCTCGAAGTTTAACCGCAAGCTGCCAGTCCTGCACTACCCCCGGGCTTTGCTTTGTTCAGGAGTTCCATAACTATGCTATGGAATTCCATACTATAGTGAAAATTTCTGTTCAGGAATTCCTGAACAAATGGGGAAAAACCTATCCGTGAGCTTTAACCACAAACATACCCTTCCGACACCACCTGTCGGATGGTGCCTGATAGGGAATTCCCCACCATAACTATGGAGTTCCATAGTTATCTTAAAAATTCTGCTTCTTGGTTTGCACTATTTCATTGCATACGGCCGGTATTTCTTAAGAGGAGGATGGCACTTCGCCTTGCTGGGAATTCACGCTTCTGGATCTCAACACCAATCCTTTGTTCATACGGCAACTCTGCTCTTCCTAAAAGAATATCTGGCCAACCATCGTGGTTTAAATCTGCAATCTCAACTGTAGAAAATCTCCCTGTTGCAGGCAGACGTAGAATCCGGAATTGATATTCACCTTCGTTTAGAAACAACAGTGCGTCATCTGGTTCTGCTTTGCGCAGGTCACTGAAATAACTGACCACGACAAAATCTTGCCTACCATCGCGGTTGATATCCCCCACGGCTACATTAAAGGCACCGGGATAATGAAAAAAATATTTTTCCTCGACAACACCGGAACTGGCCTCCAGGATGCGAACACCCATAGCGGGCTTAATGGAGTTATATGGCCCGGCATCGGCATTATCGCCGCCGGTAAGTAAGATTTCCAGCTTACCATCCCCCGAAAAATCTGCCAGTTTCATAGCAGTCAAGCCCGTTGTCGCAGGAAGCTGCAACAGATCCCGAAACTCAGGTTTGCCATTTTCAAAAGCCAGAAAAGTTAACCCTTCACGGGCATTGGCAAAAGCCAACAAGTAACCTGGTTTACCGAACAGCGAGAATGGCTCGACGGCGACAGCACCATCGCGCTGGAGCAAGACTTGCTCGCTTATTGCTTTCCGACAAAAACCGGCAATTAGGTAAATACCACCTGAGAGAGGGGCGCCAAAGCCCGGATTTAACAGATCTATACAACCGTCACTATCAATATCGGTTAGCAAAACGCCGGCGGTGCGTGTTAGCTGCCCGGCAAGCAGACGCAAGCGTTTACCTTCTATGCGGGTTAGCGCAGCGCTGCGCACGGCGGGTGCTGTCCCCAATAAATCACCAATCAAGGTGACATAGGGGCCCCGTTCATCAAACCTTACGGAGACCGGCGGGCTATCGGCTGGCATTCGCTCTCTTATGCCTGATATGAGATCATGAATTTCTAGTGCTGGATTTGCCGCATCACCTATATATAGTTTTCCTTCTTGGTATTTCAGAAGTGATACGGCAGCAACAGTGGATTTTTTGAGATCATTACTTTCGAAAAATGACGCTACTGGAAATTCTGGTAAGAGTGCTGGGGGGGATGTATTTGATTTTGCCAGGTAGTAATTGCGTATTGCATAAAATTCTTCTCTGGCAAGCGAACCGGCAATCCCGACTGTCTTCTGGTGGGTGAGCAGAGCAGTCCGCAGGCGGTAGTGGTTTAGAAAGCCTTCATCAAACGCAAGTCGATTTTCACTGCCGATCCCAAAATACAGCCCCATGTAGGCGAGCATATATTCCCAGGTATATTGCTCAAGCTCGCCGGGTTCAGGCGCCAGATGACAAGTAGAACATTTTTCCCGCGCCAGTCGTTCGCCTTTTCTGAGAGCCCAATATCCGGTTTCAAGTTTTTCGCCGCGAAACTCTTTATGGGGCTGGCAATAAAAAACGGCGACCACAAGTGTCGCCGTTGCCAGAAGGAACAGAACTCTATTCAAGGAGCCATCCCCCCTGTTGACATTGTTTTTTCAGCTACAACCGGTAGTTGCGCCGCAGGTTTCGCACTTGAGGCAGGAGCCATTACGCACCAGCGTAAGTGAGTTACATTCGGGGCAGGGCTCGCCGGCATAACCTTTAGCGCGCGCTTCCGCCAACTGCTCTGGTGTGACTTGCGGTTTCAATTTTCTAGTACTTGTCGCGGTTGCGGATACACTGAAAGACCTATCAAGATACGCCTCACCTTCGCTAAATTCATCCGTCTTAAAATGGTCATTTTCTTCCCTGACAGGCTTTTCCAGTAGCAGTGCTTCTGCGGGCACCTGGGCGAGATCGTCACGGCCGAGATAATTTACTGCTAGATCGCGGAAGATGAAATCCATAACGGAAGTGACCATCTTGATACGATCGTGCCCAATTACCGGGCCATTGGGCTCAAACTTGGTGAAAGTGAAAGCCTCAACAAATTCTTCGAGCGGCACGCCATATTGCAAGCCAAGAGAAATCGCAATGGCAAAGCCGTTCATCATACTACGGAAAGCGGCCCCTTCTTTGTACATATCGAGGAAGATTTCGCCGAGGGTGCCATCTTCGTATTCACCGGTTCGCAGAAATACCTTGTGCCCGCCGATAACCGCTTTCTGGGTATAACCACCGCGGCGGTTTGGCAGGCGACGACGCTGGCCAATATAGCGGGTGACAATTTTTTCAGCCAGTTTTTCTGCCTTGGCCACGGCAGGCGCCGAGCTAAGGGCGCTAATTTCATCGGCGTCGTCAATAGAATCAAACAAACTTTCTCCGATTGCCGATAAGGGCTGCGACAATTTTGAGCCATCGCGGTACAGTGCGTTTGCCTTGAGCATGAGCTTCCAGGAGGTCAGGTAGGCGTTTTTGACATCCTCTACAGTAGCTTCATGGGGCATATTGATGGTTTTGGAAATTGCCCCAGAAATAAAAGGCTGGGCCGCTGCCATCACATAGAGGTGAGCGCTGTAGGGGATGTAACGTTGGCCCCTCTTGCCGCATTTATTGGCACAGTCGAAAATCGAGAGATGTTCTTCGCGCAAAAATGGGGCTCCCTCAATCATCATGGTGCCACAGATAACTTCAGAGGCAGCATCAATTTCTTTTGGTTCAAAGCCGAGGTGTTTGAGCAAATTGAAATCGGGTTTTTCAAACACTTCCCGGGGAATTTTGAGATTATTTTCAAGGAAAGCATCACCGACCGAGTACCGGTTGAAAATGTAAGTAAGATCAAACGCGGTTACCAAATTGCGTTCAAGGGTTTCGAGGATTTCATCGGTAAAGCCGCGCAACTTGAGGCTTTCTGTGTTGATATACGGCGCGTCTTTGAAATGCCCAGTTCCCACCACGTACTCTACGATTTTCTGGATCTGGTCTTTAGAATAACCGATATTTTTCAGGGCCAGCGGCACTGACTTATTGATGATTTTGAAATAACCACCACCAGCCAGTTTTTTGAATTTCACTAAAGCGAAATCAGGCTCAATACCAGTAGTATCGCAGTCCATTACCAGACCAATAGTACCGGTAGGAGCAATTACCGTGGTCTGCGCGTTGCGGTAGCCGTACTGCTCCCCGAAAGACAGAGCTTCGTCCCATGCGGTACGGGCAGCCGCCAGTATATCTTCAGCAACATAACGGGGATTGATCCCCATTGGCTTAATGCTCAGACCTTCATATTCTTCATTAGGTGCGCTGTAAGCTGCCCGACGGTGATTGCGTATGACCCGCAGCATATGTTCGCGGTTTCGTTCATAACCGGGGAAGGGCCCCAGCTCGGCAGCCATTTCAGCTGAAGTTTTATAAGCAACACCTGTCAGTATTGCAGTTAGGGCGCCTGTCAGGGCATAGGCCTGTTGCGACGCATAGGGGATCCCCGATACCATTAGATAGGTACCGAGGTTAGCATAGCCTAAGCCAAGTGTACGGAACCTATACGACAGTTCGGCAATCCGCTGTGAGGGGAACTGAGCCATAAGCACCGAGATCTCTAATACAATAGTCCAGAGGCGGATTGCGTGGCGGTAAGCATCCAGATCAATGCGGTTGCGCTCTTCATCATAGAATTTCATTAGATTGAGTGAGGCCAGGTTACAGGCGGTGTCATCGAGGAACATATATTCGCTGCACGGGTTAGAGGCGTTAATACGACCATCCGCCGGACAGGTATGCCATTCGTTGATCGTGGTATCAAACTGTACCCCCGGATCAGCGCAGGACCATGCCGCATAACTCATGCGCTCAAACAGCTCGCGTGCTGGTACGACTTTCGCTACTTTTTTATCAACCCGACGGATGAGCTCCCACGGGCGATCTTCCTCAACTGCCTTTAGAAACGCATTAGTCAGTCGGATGGAGTTATTACTGTTCTGACCGGCTACCGTCTGGTAAGCTTTGCTGGTCCAATCAACGTCATATTCTTCAAACTCAATTTCGGTATAACCCTGCTTGGCCAGCTCGATAATCCGCTGGATATAGCTCTCGGGAATAAACGCGGCCCGGGCTTTTTTGAGTGTTGCTGCCAATTTGGCATTACTACGCGGATCTAATAAGGAGGGTGTTTCCGTGCAACCACGCAAGGCAGCCAACAATTCTTTCATGACCCTCTTAATTAGTTTGGAACCGGCGACCAGGGAAGCCACTTTAGCTTCTTCCACTACTTTCCAGTCAATGAACTGTTCAACATCTGGATGATCGACATCAAGACACACCATCTTGGCGGCCCGACGGGTGGTACCCCCTGACTTGATCGCGCCAGCAGCCGTGTCGCCAATTTTCAGAAAGCTCATCAGGCCTGACGACTTGCCACCCCCCGAAAGCGATTCATTTTCGCCACGTAAACGGGAAAAGTTACTACCGGTTCCGGAACCATACTTGAAGAGGCGGGCTTCGCGGACCCAGAGATCCATAATGCCACCTGGGTTTACTAAATCGTCTTCAACCCCCTGAATAAAGCAGGCGTGGGGCTGTGGGTGCTCATACGCAGTTTTAGATTTGGTCAACCGCCCAGTATCAGGATCCACATAATAGTGCCCTTGTGAAGGGCCGTCAAGACCATAAGCCCAAAACAAGCCAGTATTAAACCACTGGGGAGAATTAGGCGCTGCCATCTGGTGCATCAACATATAGCAAAGCTCATCATAAAACGCACGGGCATCCTCTTCTGTGTGAAAATACTTATATTTATAACCCCAGTAAGTCCAGGTACCGGCCAGGCGGTGCATTACTTGGCGGGCGGATGTCTCTCTGGTAGTACGCTCTTCCGGTGGTAGCTTGGACAGGGCCTCTTCATCGGGTACACTGCGCTGTAACCACTCGGGAATACCTTCTTCAGGCACCCGCTTAGTAAACCGGGGCACACCAGCTTTGCGAAAATACTTTTGTGCTAGAATATCCGTCGCAACCTGCGACCAAAACGAGGGAACTTCTACATCCCCCGCTTCAAAAACGGCTTTGCCGTCCGGATTGGTAATTTTTGATGTGCGCTTCTCAAATAGAATATCTTCATAGATATCTTTTTTGTCGCGCGTGAATAAACGGGTTACCTTCATGGCCTCTGCCCTCCCAAAACTTAAAGTAGGATTTAATTGCCCAGTTGTCTTATTTTATATAACGACCAGATCGCCCGCAACCTAAGAGGTGGACGCCTCATTATGTCGCATTATGATATAATATATAACTCATAACCTGCAGTCAAGTATTAGGTTAATTTATGTACACCAGTCGGTATATAACATCCCAAAACAACGCCACAGCCAAATACTGCGGGGGAGCAGATTGTATTTGCCAATAACCCCGTCAATTGCTTTTAATAAAAAAATCCCGGCCCCAAAGCCGGGAGATGGAGAGAGAAAACTACAGGGATTTGCTTAACATGAATTAAGCAGGTAATTACCAGCAAAAAGCATGCCAAAAATGACAACCCTGAAACCACGGCCTTGGGTAACCTACCTGCGTACTTTTTAAGCAGAGTAGATCGTGGCGGCTATAGGGTTTTAGTTACTAAGAACTTATCTCATGGGGGATATTATGGGGTAGGGAATTCCCCATCCTAAGTTCTGGGGATTTTTGAAACAAGGCTTGGGTTGTTCCCTCAAAACTCCATATTATAGAATTTCAGTGTATAAGCCAGCTCATCCGGCAGACGCCCAATATCCCGTTCGTATTTTTGATAACGGGGGCGCAATTCGGCAGCCTTTCTACGGCGGATATTTGTTGATTTCATCACTACATCCGCATAAGCGGGCAATTTGATCAGCCTTTCGCGGATCTCTTTTCTGAAGGGAATGTGTTTGGTTAAAATACGCCGGATAACCTTATTCAGCCGCTGTGTGCCTTCCGATTCGTATTTAAGATACACTGAGTAATCATGCGCAAAACGCTGCCAGTCTTCGCGGTGTCGTTTAAGTTCGGTAGCCACTTTTTCTTTCATTTCGGGACTCAGCTCTTTGTTTTTATGCAAGAACTGTACATAGTCGGTATAGTCGGCAGTAAGCGAAGAAACAGAAATATTGTTCCAGTCGGGACCTAACTGGGTTTTCAGACTTTCCCAGCGATAGCGGGCTGTCGCGATTAACAAAATAGAGTAGAGGTCAGCAAATGCGAGGATGGGACAGACCAGACGACCGCGCGACATCCGGTCATTCCCTTCCCTATCCTGCCAAAACTGAAACTGGGTTCCCGCAATAGGTGTCAAGATAAAATTGGGGATAACCTCAACCTGAATAAATTCCCGGTTAATGCCGTGCTTCTCATCGGTAAATAATACTTCGCGGTGGAAGGCACTGAAATCGACGTTAAGCAGCTTATCGATATTCTCACCAAGCTTGGCTTTGGTCACTAATGCATTATGGATATTCTGCGTAATCATATAGCGATTGAGCGGATTAAGAAAGCTCATGATCTGCCCTGACGTAAGCTTTGTCTGGGTGATAAACACTTTACGCAGCTCATGTTTCACACGCGCCTCGCCTGAATTCAGATCAGGGGGCAAATCACTCTCGCGGCGCCAGCCTTTGTTTTTGTTATCGGGATCTTGGCGCAGGGTTTCAAAAAAAGTAAGCCCTAACTCATCGATACTCGTTGGAACTTTTTTTTCATAAATCAACGTAAACCATTCGACTGCAGTGTGTATCGGGTATTTAGTATAAGGCATTTTGTTCTGCCGCGCGGCATCTAACAGAAAAACCAGATGTTCTTCATCTAACAGATCTTCTTCGAGATAACCTAAGTTTAAAAACAGTTCCGCGACCAAAGGTAATTTTTCTTTGGTTCGCAAATGCTTGAGTAATACCGCCTCATAGATATCCCAGAACATATTGTTCATTTGGCGGCGGATCTTACGGCTCTCATCGTCAGGATCGAGCGGATTATGCAGTTTCTTCAGTTTACCATACAGCTCCACATAGGCTTTGTACTTTTCTTCGCCAAGCCCGGACCACATGATAATCTTACGGGCAGCATCTTTGATTTCCGTCAGATCGCGACTAGAGCCCGTCGCCGGTGCGGCCTCGCTGGTTTCTACCGCAGGTCTGGCTTCCTTCATGGGCTTTGAAGCGAACCTGACAATCTTACCCCACGACTCCTCAGCTGGAGCAGGGGCATCCACCCCCCAGAGACGAAAATAACGTTTACGCGCTTCTTCAGCGCCGTGCCGGAAAAATTCAACCAGGGCTCTGATATCGCGCACATCTGCTGAAGAAATTTTCTGTTCAAACATATCCGTCTGCAGGGCCAGACGTTCCACCCACGATCCATCACCTTCAAAACAGACCCGAGCTATATCCGCACAGGCTTCCTGTAATTGCACCATTTGACTGAACAGTTGGTCATAACGCCCGGCCATTTTTTCACCCGCCAGCATAAAAATCGCAGGATCCCGTTGTGCCATGGCAGCCAGCAATTCGGGTGGCAGCGACACCAGACGTCGGACCAGCTCAAAATCAGTGTCTGTCACCTGCTGGGCATCTTCATCCACCTGCTCACCTAACAGTGACGCATGACCGGCATTCAAAAAGGCGACAGAAAGCGGACTGGGGATGACTCCGCCAGACTCTTGAAATGCCTGAACCGTTTCGCGCGCCTGTAATACTATTTCATCCTGAAAAGCCAGCTTATTTGCTGAAAATAATTCCGGGGTAAGCGCAGTAAAACCAAGCGCACAGCCATTGACCAGGTTGGCAAGGTGTGCTTTTGTTTCCTGCGCAATTTTAATACGCCCCTGCAGCTCACTTACTTCTTTTAAAAGCGAACGCAGGAACAAAACCGCAATATTGGGCTTGGAAGCAAAAATTTTGAGCAGGTGATCACGGCTTGTCGCATAACAGGAAATAACGGAATCTGCCTCAGAGACAATATAAGAAGAATAGACCCCATTTCCAACGAGAGCTGACGCACCTAGAATAGCCGGAGCCTGTAGTGAATAGAAATAGCGGGAATCGGTGATCTGTTCAGGCTCGGTTGGAGAAAGGTAACGGATACTGGCCTGCCCTTTCTGCAGGATTACTAAAGTTACAGCGATTGAACCGCTCGATATAATCAAAGTACCCGCCGGAGCCGGGACATTTACTACCGGTTTGTCAGATAGAGCTTGCATAAAATAAATTCCCAAAGAGCAAACATTGCAACTTAAAGCCCATTGTCAAGGTTTATCAACGAAACTGCCGCCGCAGCTCTTCTGCCAGCCGGCGGGCCTCATCAGGCATCAATCCTAACAGCTCTGCCTGCTGGTAAATTGCGAGTGCGCCGGCAATATCATTTTCGGCACGCCTGGCAGAGGCTAACTGAAAATAAACCTTGCCCAAAGGCAGGCTGTTACGCAGGGCCAGCATTTCCTTAAGAGCCAGTTGCTGCGCCTGGTGCCGCTCCTCCAGCCGGCGGAATTCATTGAATTCAGCCATACGGGTTTCGTTTAATAACGGTTTCTTGGCTTCTTGCACTTCTTTGAACAGAGACTCTACCTCTTGCCTCTGGCTGGCAATCATCTGTTCGAGATCCCCGTGGGCGTCAATTGCCGCCTGTAATTCAAGCAGTAAGCCCTTTTCGTCACCGATTTTTTCATTAGCATTAGCTAGAAGACGACTGACCAGAAAACGCTGTTTGACCCAATTCAGGCGGCCAACCATATCAGTAGGATTCATCTGCAATAAAGTAGCTTTATATGGTTTTAGAAGTTCAATCCCACGGCGGTAATTGCCGGTACGCTCAATATGAAAGCGAGCTACCTGGTAAGTAAGGTTGGAGCGCGCATTTTCATCAGGAGCGATGAGCAGCGCCTGCTCATAGAAATAAGCGCTGTCCACCATGCGGTTTGCCTGAAAATACAGACTACCCAGAGCTACCTGAAGATCATACAGTTGCCGAACCTCTAATTTTAGCTCGGGCGGCGCTTTAGCCTGAGCTTCCAATGCTTTCTCATAGGCATAGATCGCCCGACGGATATCCTGCGAAGAAGCATATTCAACACCTAACTTAAAAGGAATCTGTGGGTTGCGCTCATCTAAACGCGAAGCCGCTTCCAGTAAATTGGCATACGCCGCAAACTGTCGATTTTGGCTGTAATCGTGCAATAATGTCTGGTTAAATTCTGTTTTATACAGCACTTTCTTATTCACAATCTTCTGCCGTTCTTTAATGGCATCTTCCAGTTGGCGCACCAGCTCAGCTGTTTCTACCAGAAGGCGCGAGGATTCGGCATTGTATTCAACAGCAAACCGCTCAAAATTCTGTTCCTGCTCTTTCATACGGATTTCCAGTTCACTGACCCGCCCCTGTTGCCGCTGCAACAAATTCCGGTTTTGGGCCAGTTGATCCTGCAACAGACGGCGGTTCTCTTCTTGCTGGCGGCGTAATGCCTCGTCACTTGCCGGAGCTTGTTTTGCAATTAGGTTGTCTTCTGCGGCATATATTTCCCTTTGAACCCGCTTTAGTTCGGCGCGGGCTTCCTCAAGTTCGCGGCGGGCGTCAGCATATTGGCGCGCTGCGGCAATCTGGGGATTATTTGGTTCTAACAAAGCCAGCCGATCTGAATTGATGAAAACCTCAGGATCCATACGCAAACTGCGGTATTGCAGGGCCGCGGCAAAATGATAGGCCGCATGATACGGCTTACGTTGGCGCAGCAAGGCCCTGGCAAGAGTGGCGTGCATCAGCGAGATATTGGGCGCCTCTTTGATCAGAAAGCTACTCTGCGGCTGCGCCAAGAGATCGCGCAAGAATAACCGCTGGATGTTGACATTCCACTCTCTGACATAGAGGTTTTCGTCGCCATCGAGCAACTGGCGCTGCTCAATTTTTTTACGGGAAGGATCGCTGAGATAAAACTGGGACAGGCGTGCCGTCAGTGTATCAGCTACCCCACGGGGATCAAAATCGAGATCCTGCGCCAGCTCCTGTGTTTCAGTAATTGGAAACGGAGTATATCGCTCCAGATCACGGCGCAAATTTACCGGCTGCGCTGCCAGCGAACCACCCACTAAAAGAGAACAGACCCAGAACAACAGAGCCATCCCCCCATGTTGTAGGGAAATAAATAATGTATTGGCCGCCAATTTCACCGACCGCCGAACGCCTAATTTCTTTTTTACGGTTTCAACCCGGTAGAATACCATATTGCTGTGGTTTGCGGTAAATTGCCTGCCGACTGACAAAAATATCCCCATTGCCTATAGTATCGGCATTTTTCTCAAAATACCACTTCATAATTGCTCAAGCCGTCTTTGGCCTGCTTCTTCATCGGCGACAATCCGCATAGCCTCCTCAAAAACTTCATAAAGCCGCGGAAAACAAGTGCCGCAGCCCGTCGCTGCCAAAGTGGCCTGCTGTACCGCCGGCAGGGAACGCGCGCCGGCCCTGACAGCCGCGATAATCTGCTCCCGGGTGACGCTCCGGCAGAGACAGATTTTGTGGGGACGCATGAGACTGTTGAAATCGGGTTCCACTAAACTATAGCTTACTCAGAGTTGCTCATGCCTGCCATTATCCGTAAGAATTCTGCAGCTTCTTTGGATACCTCTCTTGACAGAGCCTCCCAATAGGCTGCCCTATCCTGTTCACTGCCGGCAAGTGTTATTGCCCACCCCTGCCAAGCAAAAGCTTCTTTCTTATCTCCGCGTTGCTGCGCCACCACCGCTAACTGCTGTAAGACCATCGGCTGCAGACCAACCGGCGCAAAACGCAAAACATCCTTTAGAGCTTGGGCAGCTTGCTCCCATTGCCCCCTATTTAGGGCAATCTCTGCCAGGCGAAGGCGGGTGAACACATCCGCTGGCCGAGCTTCCAGCGCCGCCTTAAGCCATAACTCTGCTGTGTCAATCTGCCCGGCCCGCAGCGCCAGTTCGGCAAACGCCTTATATTCCAGGGACGATTCAGGCTGCGCCTGAGACAGTAGCGCCATCGCTGCTTGCTTTTGGGCAGCATTTAAGGAGCGACTATCGCTCAGTTGGGCATAGGCCAATGCCCGCTGCGCAGCGACAACCCCCCGATATCGTTTTGCCTCATCATCGGCAGCAATTTTTTCTAACAGAACCAGACGCTCGCCGGGCGGAGCCTGTAGAAACCGGTCAAAGAAATCCACAACGGATAATGTGGCCTTATCTGAATCTTTTATCGCCCCGCGACTGACAGCCAGCATGATACTGCCCGTCTGGGCCTGCTGGCGGGCCAACTCCTGTCCCGTCAATGCTTCCATGCCAAAGGGGCGCGCTGGCTCATAAAAATAATACACATCACGGGGGATGTCAACCCCTATAACCGGAGCGACATGCCCGATGGAGCTATCGGGCGGCCATAACAATGCGATCACCGGCTCTTCCCGTGTGAGGTGGGCGGCAACCTCCTGGCTGTCGGCGGGAAAGACCCTGACAGAAAAGCCATGCCAGCGCAAATAAGCCAAAATAGAGCGCAGCTCCGTACCCTCGGCGGTTGTTTTCATTTCAGCGGCAATCTCCTTCTGGGATACTACTTTGCCCGATAGTACCCGAATGACATATTGCAGCGACGCCGGAGCGCAGAAATTGCGCCCTTCCCCTGGTAGAACAGTCCCCTCTTTCAAACGCACCGGCACCCCGCCGGGAAGAGACAGGGCCTGTAGTAGTTCAGCTGCCGCGGCAGGATAGAGCGCCGTCTCTATCTTACCGGGAAGTTTACCGAGGTAGCCGCCCACTACCAACTGGCGCAACTGTGCCTGGCGCTGTAGTTCACCATCGCTCAACTCTGCCGCTTGTTTGATCACAGCAGCCAAGCTGACCTGGGCCGCAGCATAATTAGCCGCCCGCAGGTAGATATCCGCTAAAGCTAATTCGGCGGCGAGGCCTTCCACAGGTTTACCCCACAAATAAGCTGATTCTTTTAGATAAGCAGCATAGCGTGCCGCCTCGGCATACAACCCCTCATGAATCAGATTGCTTAGGTAGGCTTTTTGTGGTTCTTCGGGAAACATCAGCCGAAAAGAGACATTTTTTTTCTTGTCGTCTTTCTCTTGGGCGGCAAAGTACTGTTCGTACTGTTGTCGGGCGGCGGTAAAGTCATAGGCGGCAGCATAAAACCAACCCGCAAAGAGACGAACCTCGGCCTCCTGGGCGGAACGGGCGCTGTATTTACGAGCCAATTGTAGTGCATCCACTTTATTTTGCGCCAATAAACTGAGATCATGGTAAAGCTCAAGCTGGCTGGCATTGCTTGCCTTATCGGCAGGGAACAGGCTCGACAGCAACATGGAATCAAGCAGGTTAGCAGGTATGGGTAAACCAACCACTGTGGGCCTGACAGAAAAGTTAGGTTCCCTGACACGCTCATTAAACGCAAGCTCTCGAAACCCAAGCTTGGTACCGTTTCGTTTCTCAAGAGAAATCTCACGCGGGAAATTTTTCTCAAATGTTATACTGAAAAAGACTTCCGGCAGAAGTCCACCGGCTGCTGGCAGGCTGACCGTAAAGCTCGCTTTGTTCTGCCGCACCACAGCAGGCAGGTATAGAAATACCTCAGATAAGGCTTGCCAATCTACCCGCAGCGAACCATTACCGGTCTGCCCTTTCAGGTTAAGATCAAAACGCCCGCCTTGGCTGTCCCGCCCGAACAGAAATTCCAGTTGCAGACCAGCTGCCACCGCGCCGTCCATGGTCATAACTTCGTCGATCTCCCAGGGTTTTTGAGCACGAAAGACCGGCCGGGGGCGCGCCTCAAGTAGTTCTCGGCCATTCTGTTTCAGGGAAAGCAGCAGCTCTTTACTATTCCCAGCGTAATGTATTTCAATTATAGAATCACCTGCAAGACGGAAATAACCACTTTCCCGAACAATCGTGGGGATCGCTTCTCGCCATTGGCGTAGGCTGGCAGAAAATTGCTGTCGGGCACCGGCATCCACAAACAGACATTCCTGTATCCGTTGAAACATCCCCCCCTTCTTTGCTGTTCTTGTGGTAGGTTCATATAACTCGGCTAAGGCAGTAGCTGCTGCGCGGATGGTTTCGCTTAAGTTTTGTTCTTGAGCCACACGGCGAAATTGCGCACTGGCAGCAGCATAGCGCCGCTGGGCAAGTTGGCGGTAGGCTTCCACCAGAGGCCAAAGACCGGTCAGCTGGGAAGGGTCAAGTTCCAGATGGTGGTTAGCTAACTGGCTTAGGTAGCTGCGTGTTCCTGCGGGGATATTTACCTGAGATTGCAGCGCGGCGCGCAGACTCCACAGTTGCAACTTCAGGGCATAAGCCAGCAGCTGGCCTTCAACAGTTTCTGCCGGTTGCTCCAGCCAGTGCAACAACAGATCTTTTTCAAGACCGGAGGGCAATGTGGCCGCTTCGCTGGTCAGCGCCTTTCTTAGACTCTGGCAGGCTTCAGACTCTGCAGTATAAGCCTGCGCTGTAATGAACAGCGCCAGACCCAGGGGTAGCAGCAGCTTCATTGCCCCCAGTACCAGAGCAAATCAAACAGCCAACAGTTTTTTCTTTGACAGCCTGACACCAAATAAAAAAAAGCCAACTAACCGAGAAGCTAGCTCAGTCGGTAGAGCAACTGCCTTTTAAGCAGTGGGTCCCGGGTTCGATTCCCGGGCTTCTCAAATAATTGTGCTTTTCATTTTAGCTAACTGTTGAAAATCCTACAAGTGTGCACTCATATTATTCCGCAGAAAAAGATACGGCGCGTTTGAGCGGACAAATAGCCGCCAGCTTACTGAAAAATTACCGGCCAAGCTCGCCGGTATTGCCCCGCATTGCGCGGTATATCCATAAACATACATCATTTCTTCTGACAACTCATGTCGGCGCTGACGCGGATGGCATCGGTAGTGAAATTGGCCTGTACTATTTACTCAAAAGCCTAAAAAAAGACGTGATCATACTGAATAACGAAGCGACACCGGAATACCTCCGATTTATGGATCCCACTGGGCTGGTAAAAGACGTGCAGGTCGAAGAGCAAAACCATCCTGATCTGGTTAAAAAAATCCAGCAGCGCTTTGTCTTTATTCTTGACAGCTCGGAACTCAAACGCAGTGAGCGGGTTGGTGAATTATTCCTGAGCGCCGGCTGTAGTTATGCTACCATTGACCATCATATCCTGCCGGCACAGAGCAATTTCTGCGTTGACCCTTCTTACGGCGCAACCGCAGAACTGGTTTGGGATCTCTACCACCACCTAAAAATTAAAATAAAAAAAGAAGCTGCTTTGCCGCTCTATGCCGGCATCGTAGCAGATACTGGCAATTTTCGCTATCCGAAAACTTCCCTGCGTACCCATATAGCGGGCGGTGAGTTGGTTTCCCTGGGTATTCACAGCGATTTTGTTTATCGCGCGCTGTATGAAGCACAGCCAGCAGACAGGCTGCGCTTTCTGCAACGGGTTCTTAAAAAAACCCATATCGATAAAAAACGCGGCTGCGCAATTGCTGAAGTTAGGCCTCGGATGCTACGCGGCCTTGAAGTGGGAGACTCGCCTAATGAAGGTATCGTCAATATATTACTTGGGGTAAGAGATATCCAGCTTTCGGCTGTTATTACCGCAACCCATGGCGGTCTTAAATGCAGTTTAAGATCCAAAGGAGATTTGGATGTCGCGGCAGTTGCCCGTGAATTTGGGGGCGGCGGTCATAAAAACGCCGCGGGACTCAAAGTTGATGGCTCATACCGTCTTTTGCGCCGTAAGCTGGTGGCCGCCATATACAAAGCCTGCGAGCAAGCGCGTTCTTAGTATGGCAGCTCGAAGCGCCTCCCAACGTTTGGGGATGTGGTGCTCTTAATCTTTTTTTACCAGCTCCAAAGTCTTGCGCCCAAGCAGTATAATGGCAGGTGCGAGTGAAGAAATACCGGCAAAGACAGTAGCTCCCGCAACAATCGCAAATTGCTCGCTGCGGCTAATTTCAAGGCGGATATTCTCCCAGCCACCGATATCAATTTTGGAGAGAAACGGAATATCAGCTAGATGATTCTGTAAATATAAAAAAAGACCATCGGCAGCATAAAGACTCAAGCCGGAGTGAAAAAATCCCCAGAACGCCCCCTCTACGAACATCAGTAACCAGAGAAAAAGCGGAGAGGCGCCAAAGACCAGATAAAGACCAAATTCATATTTTTTTTCAATAGCCAGCAGCATAAAGGAATTCGCCAGCGAAATTGAAGTTAACATAAGTAATACAATCGCTATAGTCCAGAAGAGGTAATCAAGTTTTTCCAGCGCTTTGTATATTTCGTTATATTTTTTAGACTGCAGCGGAAAACTTAACCCCATCGCCTTGGCTTTTTTCTGCACTGCTGGAATATCTTTGGGATTCTCAACGAGAAGAAATATCTGATCAAAAGAATTCAGAGCGTTTCTCTGCTTACGGCGCAGGTGCTGCTCCCTAACAAAATCGAAAGGAGCGCCAGCCGCGCTGACCAGCCCCTGCGGAACAAAGCCGCAGACCTTGCCAATCGCCGATTCTGCATCTTTAGAGCGAATCCCCAGTGTGCTTTCCCCCAGACGAATCTTCAACCTTAAACCCAGCAGATCTTTGGGCTTGAAATCTGGCAGACCGTTGATCATCGCATAGGTATAGGCAATTTCGGCAAAGGTTTCCGGCACCACCAGAGGAATCACATTAATTGGATTACCATTTTCATCGGTATCTTTTTCTACCCTAAAATCTTTCATGCAATGCAGGTAGGGACGCACTAACTCCCGATTGACTCCCTGAAACATGACATCAAAATAGAATTTGAACCCTAATTGGTTAATCAACGGATGATCGATACTAGCCATCCCCGGACGCTGCAACACCTGAGTGACATAGAGTTTTTTTACTTCGGGCCAGGTCTTGATTTTGTTTATCTCGTCAGTGGTAACACCCAGCAGGGTATCTTTATCCGCCTGAAATATGGCAAATGGATTGCGCATTACCTGCTTGTCGGGCGCCGTCAATCGGATCATCTCTGACGGCAGGCTACCTTCCATTTTTTTGACCAACATCTCTTTGACCGGTCTTAAAATACCCAGTATCAGTATCACAATCGACAATGTCAGAAATAAGCCGAGAGAGGAAAATAAACTGCGCCAGAAATGTTTTTTCCCAAGATAGAAAATCAGATAAACCCGCCGCCAGAGAAACAACAGTGTTTCGAGTAACCTATTCATTTCTCGGCATCCTTGTTTCGGCGCACCATGGCACGATTGATTTTGGCTATATCTTTTGTCGCTTTCAGAGAGTGGCCATCCATCGTTAGTACAACATCGGCTGCTTTCATGATAGTAGGACTGTGGGTAACGCAGATGAGTGTCAAACCATCAGCGTTTAATTTCTGTAAAACACTGAGAATTTCCAGCTCGGTTTTTTGGTCGAGATTACCCGTCGGTTCATCCAACAACAATAACTTAGGACGCATGATCAAGGCCCGCCCGAGAGCGCAGCGCTGTGCCTCGCCACCAGAAATATCTGCGGGATAAGCTTTGCGCCGGTGGTAAATCCCTAAATCCATCATCAAGGCAGCGGCATATTCTTTATCAAAGCGTTTGCCGGTGAATAGTACCGGAAAGTGAATATTCTGTTCGACAGTAAGGAAAGGCAATAGGCGAAAATCCTGAAACAAATAGCCGATATTTTTTTTGCGAAAAGCACCTAGGCCTATTTCACCCAGGCCATAGACGCCGCGCCCCTCAAAAGTATAACGCCCCGCACTCGGGCGTAGAAAGCCACCGAGAATATACAATAGGGTACTTTTACCAGAGCCTGATGGACCTACTATACAATAGAACTTTCCTTTCTGAAAAGTTAAATTGAGAGCTGTAAAAACCGACTTCTTGCCATACGAAAATGACAAATGTTCAAGAGTGAGTAATTCGCTTGGATCAGTCAGTGATTTCATAAATGGAAATATTTTTATAAGGGGCATCACTAATGCGGTTATACAAACAGATGACCTCTGTCTTGCGTTTGCGGTGGATATTAAAAATCAGATGACTGAGGTGTTCCCGCAGCAAAAAAATTCCTCTGCCGTGGGAATCGGTCAGCCCTTCCGGCAAACCAGTACCGGGGTTGAGGTTTATGTGACGCTTGAGCCTGTAGAGCACTTCTTCTTTGGTCAGACTACCGTGCGGGTCAATACACACTAAAATCATCCACTGGTCATAAAAACCGTATTGCAGAATAAAATAATCTTCAGGCGCAAGGCGGATGTTCTCATTGGGGATGAGCATATCTTTTTCGGCAATGACTTTTTGGTATTTATAACTGCCGTCAGCGTTGCGCGGCGCGCGAATCATCGCATTGGTAGTTATCTCGTCAAGTACCAACTTACTAAGCGACTCCGGTATTTTGCCATACTCAAAAAGCAAACGACTAACGCTATCTATGGCCATCTCTCTTTCATTAGAATCTCGGATGGTAAGACTTCTAAGCTCTCGGTTGATCAATTCATTGCTATCCGATTTTTCGGAAGGGAACAATACCCTTAGATCGGGAAAATATTTTTTTACGCCAAAAATATCCCCGCTGATGGTTTTTGTTGCAGCGACAAAAATATCCGCCAAACTCAGGTTACTATGTTTTGAGATTACCTGGTCAATACCCAGATCACTGATCAGGTGGATATAGGAATTGATGTCGTATGCGGTAATCAAAATGATTTTGAGATTCGGGTCAGATGCTTTCATCCGGCGGAATAAATCGAAACCGCTGTTCCCCGGCAGGTTGATATCGGTAATCAGCAGGTCAAAATGTTGGCGGCCAGTAGCCTGCAGCGCCTCTTCGGCGGAATCGGCAGTCACTACTTCAAAGTGGGGCACCAAAAAATCATGAATGGCCAGCATTATCGATTCAGAATCTTCAACAAGCAGAATGCGGGGCTTGCGATCAGTTGCCCCGTAACTTGCCTCGGTAGTAAGAATAGTCTGCTGCATTTATTCAACTAACTCAAACAAAAGTGTTACGGTAGCATAGTGCCCGCGGGATGTCATATCGATGGTTGCCAGATGTTCTTCCAATATTTTCTGCACGACAAATAAACCCAAGCCACTTCCTTTTACGGTCTTTTTTTTTGTTGTAAAGAAGGGGTCAAATATTCTTCTTAAGACATCCTTGGAAATCCCCCCAGCATTGTCGATGATGCGCACTTCAACCAGGGGACGGGATTTGAGTCGGGTAAGTACATCCCCCCCGTCTTCTTGCTCCTTGAGGCTCACGGAAATCCAGAAAATGAGCGGGCCTGGGCGTCGCCCGGGACGCTGGGCGGCATCATAACTATTTTTTATGAGGTTGGCGAGTACCTGGTGCAGACGGGTTTCATTGCCGAATATTTTAATATCCGGGGCAGCCCGCCAGAATAGGCGAAACTGTACATCGGTAACCGCACGCGAACGCGGAGCTAACCTGCGCATACTGTTGATAGAATCTTCAAGCAACTTTTTCAATTCGAGCGACTGCATCTGCAGGGCATCGCGCCGGTTAAAATTCTGGATGTCCGCAATAATGAGACGCGCCATTTCAAGATCTCGCTGCATGATCTCAACCTTCTTTTGCAGCTCATCTTTATTGCCCGCGATACTCATCAGAGTCTGCAAGGTCAGATTGATACCGGCCAGCGGGTTCTGCAGCTCATGTGCGACCAGACGGGTCACTAGTCCCAAAGCAATCAGGCGTTCATTGCGCTTAAATTCCATTTCTTTTAGCCTCTGCCAGGTAATATCGCGCAGGTACTCGATGACGATTTTCCCCTGCGCGCGGTCTTCAATTACGACATGCCTGATCTCAAGATGAATTTCTCGTGGCAGCAGCTCATTGGGGATGGTAATCGTCAATGCATGGGTCTGCGGCTCTGCCAGCGAACGCGACGAGGTAAATGGGCAGAAACTACAGGGCTTATCAAAATGGTAAAAAAAAGAATAACAGGTGCGACGGATTAGCCGCGGCTCTTGGGTTAGGCCGAGCAACTGCAGGATGGCTTCGTTATGATAAACAGTACGATAACGGATATCAGCGGCAAAAACAGGGAAAGGAGACTCCCTGAGTACCGCCGCTTCAAGAGAGGAGAGAGGCCGGTCACCGCCGGCCCCTGGGGCATTCCCCCCCGACATATCAATATTGCAGCGACTTTTTCAAAGTTTCAATCGTCACTACGTCGTTATTGGTACCGTAACGCTTCTGAAACTCTTCGGTAAAGCGATATAGCTTCTCAAAATACTTGAGGTGAGGCACATAGAAATCGCGCTTAAAATTGATACGCAGCGGATTAGTAATAGTATTTTCCATGCGCTCAAGGGTCACATTATAGGTAAACTTTTTGTTCAAAGAGGTACAACCACCGATCATCCAATCTTGCTGAACGCCTTCGCCTGATTTATTATCTTTATTATTATCGCTGGCTCTCTGCTCATTACCGGAAGGTGAATTAAACGCAGTACAGATCGTAATGTCGTTTGTGTTATCGTCAACCGGTGATGGATCGGTTACTTCGCTGATATACTTAGTATGCTCCTTGAAATTATGCTCATAGACCAGCGAAACTACTTTAGTAAGGCTTTCGCCGCTGAAGTAGAGACGCATTTTCTTCAAACGAGTGCCAACCTGGTAGCCATAGTTAAAACTCATGGGGATGAAATTGTAACTGTCAAGTTCAATGTAGTCATCACCTTTACTGAAGACAGTGTTTGCAGGCGTATATTTTACCGGGACATTTTTCAGAATATTGTAGCGCTGCAACATGACATTTAATTCTTTAATCTGCTGGTCGAGCGCTTTTTCAGTATTTTCTAATTCTTTGGCTTTCTGTAACTCCTGGTCCTTGCCAGCCTTCAGAGAATCATCGATTCCCAGTACCGGATAGCTAATAGCAACCACCAAGATGGCACCAATAAATATTTTCCGTCGCATTTTCATAGATTATCCTCTCGAGAGAGCTGTTTTTTACAGACTACTGCTGTACTACTTTTTTTTATCGGTTGTTTATATTGTAAACTCAAATATGGGCACTGGTAAACCCAACAAAAATTCTTTAGTGTGAAATAGCATTTTAACGTTGTTGGTTAGAAATAATGAAATAGGGAGCTTGCCCACCCCCTCGCTGTAGCCCAGCTGTCCCCGTAGGGGATACCGGCCATGGCCTGCCGGTCTTCCGCTCCCCCCGGGCTCTTTCTTTGTTCAGGAATTCCTGAACCGTGATGGGGAATTCCCTATCTGGGGATGGAAATCCACACCCAAAAGACCTTATGGGACATAATACCGGTTTTTTTAGTAACTAAAAAAACCGTATCACCTGTGCGCTTTGCCCCGTTAAAGAAATATTCACTTAAATCCAGCGCTTAAGCCCCACATGGGTTGGAGGGCCGATACCCTCTATTGTCCTGGCTGGGTGCGCTGCTCCAGTACGATTTTCTCATATTGGGCAATGAAGCGCTGTGACTCGCCACTGTCGCCCACAAAACGTAGTACATAGGCAAACTCGTCTAAAAACCATGGCGCCCGCGGCAGAAATTCTACAGCATCAATCCTGCGGTAATAATAGATCTGCTGGCGATGGCGCTTTTCCTTGCCCTGGATGCGCCCGAGAAGATAAAGTGCGTTATTGCGGATCTGCGCCTCTTCTCCCGCATCAGCCAACTTATACAGTATAGAATATGCCAGAGGGGTATTGCCCGCTTTGAGGTAATAGATCGCCTGCCACAACAATACCGGCTCTTCTGAAAAGATCGCTGTCAGTTTTTCAAAATCCGGCGTATTGCGCGCCAACATGATATTAAACAGGTGGCGGATAGTTTCCTCTTTGCCCGGACTGTGCTGCTCTAACAACTCATAGGCAGATGTCCAAAATGGTCTGCCACCCCAGAGGTATAGTTCTGCCAGCAGGCGAGCTGCTTCTTTTTTCAGCTCGTCAGGCAAATTTAATGCCATTGCCTTACGTAGCGAGAGTATGGCCTGCTGCCAGGCGACTGCATCAAGCTGCTTGGGCATGGCATAACGTTCGACAAATTCCAGAAAGAAAATATCATAATAGAGAGACCGATTGCGCGCCGGTACAATGGCGAATAGCTCAAAGAGTACTTTACCGCGCGCAAATTGCACCACCCCCATGAGAGATTCCACATTCTTCATCGAATCCAGCAGGGCAAAGAACTCAGTTAGAGTTTTATCTTTAGCAATTTCAGTGGCAACCTCCTGCCCGGTAGCTTTACTGCGCACCACTTCAACGCTCTCAGCCAGGCGACGGAGTATTTCACCCTGCTGGTCATTCTCAAAGCGAAAGAAAATCCATTCCCGAAAATAATAGGTGGCATAAGCACTGCCCCCCACCAATAGCAGCAACACTAACCAGACGATCAGCCTTCTTCTGCCGGATGGCCGGCGGCTATAGAGCTTGACTGTACTGGGATTAACCACCATTGTCTGTGCGGAAAGTTTCCAACATCTGCCTTATGCTGTCGGTTTCATCGACAAACAACAGCGCGGCAGGTAATTTCTCTCGCGGCACCAGCACAATACAGTTAGGGTAAAAAGCAATCTGCTCCAGAGCTTCGAGAGGAAAATTCTGCCGACCGGAATCATGCTCAAAATGAAAGGAAAAACCGTCATAAGAAAATACACCCCGACCAAAACGACGAATTCCAGAGACATTTTCCATATTGAAATATCCAGAATCTCCGCCATAACGGTTTTTGCCACTCTGGTCTAAATAAAGATAAGCATCTTTGCGAAATAACTTTGGATTTTCTCCCGCAACTCTAACCGCCACCGCCGGATCGGGTTGGGTCTGCCGGGTGTGAGGCGGCGGTGGCTGCACTGTGGCAACTGGTTCATGGGGCATGACCGGCTGCGTCGGGGGCCTGGGTACCGCTCTCTCCGGGATGGCAACCGTTGGCTTGTCACCATACTGTAGCAGCAGCCCGGTAATTACCAGTAATAATCCAATTCCGAAGAGGATAAAAGCAAGGTAGTCCACAATTCATTATCCGCCAGATTTACTAAAACCTTGAGCGAATCTTTGAAAAACCGGGTGATTTTTTTTTGCACTTTCCTGTTTTTGCCGGTAGGATCATCCCCCAGCTGCGACATCAAACCAGGAATTACCTTAACCCCAAAAACCGCGGATTCTCCTGCCCGGCTGCCATATTCTGCGCCCGTCGTAATACTTTGCGCACCTTTTGCCGCTCGGCTTCAATGGCCGCGAACAGCGGCTGGCCATGCAAGTGTGCCATATAAGAACCAAACCATGCCGCCTGTCTGATAGGGCTGTCGCCAATTAACTTTTGGTATAATTCATCGACAGGTACCAACGTGACAAAAGCAACGACATCCGCCCAGGAAACCGCATTTCCCTGAAACCAGGGCGAAAACAAACCAATACGCCCCAAAGCAGCCAAAGCCCGCTCAATCTCGTCACGCAATTCCGGCGGTTCGGGAATCTGCTCACCCCCCCTCTGGTACGCCAAACGGCGCAACGGCGCGTCGATGTAATTTTCAATGTAACTCACCGCCCGGCGGATATTGGCCCGAGCCAGTACATCCTCTGGTAATAAGCCGGGTTCAGGCCAGACTTCTTCGAGAAACTCGGCAATTGCCTGGGTTTCAGACAAGTACCGATTGCCCACCTGTAACACCGGAATAAATCCCAGCGGATTTTTCTCCAGATAGGCTTCTTCCCGGGAAGGCGACGCCTTTTCTTCGTGAAAAGGAATTTGTTTCAACTGCAGGGCCAGCTTAATTTTATTGTAATAATTGCTCACCGGGAAGCCATGCAGAATCAGGGGGGATGTTTTTGCTTCTTCAGGCGTCATACCCCACATCGCGATGGTAAGCTTAGAGGACAAGCGAAATGCTTATTAACCAATCCAATCTCGCATGCAGCCAACCCTGTTCAAAAATGCTAAGAACATGATGGGGAATTCCCTACTTAAGAAGCTGCCCAGAACAGCCGCAACCCTTCCCGACCTATCCAAGGATAGCCAGACGACTAATTCTATATAACGTTATATAGATTTTTTGCTTGTGGTATTTTTTCTTTATAATTTTCTGCCTGTCTGCCTTTGCTCCTACGGACTCATGCGAAAGACAAAAGAACTGCGTCTGGAAGCCGGTGGCCATACAGTCGCCGCAATTGAATTTCCCGGCGATGGCGAGCCGCTGGTCTGCTTTCATGGCTGGCTTGATAATGCCGAAAGCTTTCGTCCGCTGGCCGAAGCTCTGCCGCACCGTCGGTTGATCGCTGTCGATTTTCCCGGACACGGCAAGTCATATCGTTTCCCGCGCGGGGCCCGGCAACACTACCTGGAACTGGTACCGTTTGTGTTCCAGACAATCGATGCGCTGAAACTCAGACAGGTTTCCGTTATTGGCCACTCTATGGGCGCCGGGGTCGCATCACTTGCGGCAGGGGTTTTTCCAGATCGTTTCCAGAAAATAATCTTAATTGAGGGCATTGGCCCCATTACCACCCCGCCACAGGAGTTGCCCGAACATATGGCAATAGCTATTCAGGCTGCATCGCGGAAAATCCTCACCCAGCAGCGCTATTACCCATCGAAAGAGGCAGCTATCGCCGCTAGAGCAAGCGCGGGAGAGATCGGCCAGGAAGCTGCCAGCTTGTTAGCCAAACGCGGGTTATCTAAAACCCGGCAGGGCTACTTTTGGAATTCTGACCCGCGACTTAAGCAACCCTCTCTCTACCGGCTCAGCGAAGATCAGGTCACTGCCTTTTTACAGCGCACCAGCGCTGAAGTGCTACTAGTTAAAGCAGAACAGACCCTCCCTGTTCTTGCGGAACATTTTGACAAGCGCAGAGGTCACGTCAGAAAAATGACTTATATTACCCTGCCGGGCAACCACCACCTACACATGCTGCAACCAACAGCAGTTGCAAAAGCGATAGATCTGTTTCTTTCTTGAAACTTTTCAGAAAAAAACTGCTATGGTTTATCCTGGTAATCCCCTGCATAGGTAATCACACAGATGTGATCATAAATGACATGGGGGCCACAGGCGACACCAATCGCACGAAAGGCACTGTTGAAAATATTATCGCGATGCCCCCGGTCTGGCACTCCGTCATCCATAAGTAACTGTACCAGAACTTCACGGGCATCAGAAAAACCATAACAGATATTCTCACCAGCCGTAGAAATCCATTTACCATAACGATTGATGCGATCAAAAGGTGAACTGCGGTCACTGCCGGTGTGACCGATTTTGCCTGCCGGACCATGATCATTCACATGATCGCGCGCCCCCTGGCTCATGCCTTTCTTCAGAGTAAACGTGGGTAATGCTTCTTGCTTTTTTAGAAAAGCAATGGCCTCTTCCATTGCCCGCCTGCCTTCGTATGTTTGGAGGGGCACGCTACCAGGCAATAAATATAAATTTCCTTTGAAATAGGCCAACCTTTCTTCTAAAAATCGGGCATACTCGCGGGGGTTTGAGCGGAGAAGATTGTGCTCTTCAAAAACCTGGTATTCTAATTCTGAGACAAAATCAGGACGTTCCGTGTTGAACTGTCTTAGCATTGCTGCGGAAATAAAAAAGTACATTAGCAATCGTAATAACATATTGACCTTTTTAATAGTTTATATAAAGGGATAATGACAGTAACAGCCTTAAGGGGCCGTTTTTTTTGAAAGTTCAGCAAAGAACCGCTCTTTTTCAGGGTTTAGAAAACGAGCCACTGCATAGCCGCGTTGCACAAACCCCCGGCGGCAGTAAAATTCCACAGAGTCTGGCAAGGCAGGGGCGAACACCGTGGGGATGTACGCCAGCCGATTTAATAAAGCCTTGAGTAAGCAAGAACCAATCCCTCGCTTCTGCCAGGCAGGGGCGACAATAAAGTCGTGGATGGTGGCATAATAGACACCATCGGATAGAGCCCTGGCAAAAGCAAGTACATCCCCCCCCTGTTTTTGGCAGACAAACAAAGATACCTGGCTTGCACAGAAAGCCCGCCTGAGGTAAGCAGCACCACCACGGTCGCCCCAACCCACCCCTTCAAAAATAGCCTGCACGGCGCGGTAATCAATAACCGTCGGATCATCGGCAATGACGAGATCAGGCGGCATGTTAAAGCGTTTTTTTAATTTTATTGTTATCGTCAACTAAAACGATCTTGGGTTTGTGGAGAGGGACTTCTTCAGGGGTCAGTTGGCAGTAGGCAATGATGATCACCTTGTCACCATAGTGGCCCAAGCGGGCAGCAGCACCGTTAAGGCAGATGGCACCCGAACCCCGCTCACCTTTGATAAGGTAGGTTTCCAGACGCTGGCCATTGGTAACATTTACCACCTGCACCTTTTCATATTCATATAATCCGGCAGCCTCAAGCAATTCTTCATCGACAGTAAGGCTGCCCTCATAGTAGAGGTTGGCATCAGTAACGGTTGCCCGATGTATTTTTGCATGCATTACTTGGATTAGCACTACAGCCTCACTGGGAGCATAGCCCCCTATAAGGAATATACCCAAATCCCAAACAAGGTGTCAAATTATTGTTCTGTGGTACCCCTTACCTTTCCAGATTTGGGCATAACAAGCTATTTGGCTTAAGCCACAGCTCCGTGTTTATTCTTTCGTTTATTCTTTAAAAGAATGGTAAATCGCGGCGGCTATAGGTTTTTAGGGACTCAAAAACTTATATTATGTCCTATGGGGGATGGTTTTCCCGATGGGGAATTCCCTATCAGTTCTTAGAATTCCTGAACAAAGCAGCTTGCACTAGCTCTTCGACTACATGGTTCCAAGCCAGAGCCAAGTTACGGCGGTTATAGCCACCCCCGCCAAACGCTATCAGCCTGCCGGCACACACCTCTGCTGCCAGTTGCGCCAGATCACGGGCAGCCTGGCGGTGCACTTCGGGAGAAAAGGCCATACCTGTAATCGGGTCACCGGCAATACTATCGGCCCCGCACTGTAGCAAAATGAATTCGGGTTTTTTTTCGCGTAAAAAGGATAGCACCCGGGGCCAATGAAAACGAAAATCATTATCATTCGCACCATAACTTAGGGGGATGTTTAGTTTGTAGCCGGTCGCTGTCCCTTTACCCGTTTCATCTTCATCGCCAGTACCGGGATAAATTCCACTTTGGTGGATATCCGCAAAGATAAGGCGAGGATCACTCTCAAAAGCATAAAATACCCCATCGCCATGGTGGGCGTCAATATCGACATAGGCCACCCTGTTGAAATTCTGTGCCAAAAGATACTCGATCACAACCCCGCAGTCGTTGAAAACGCAGAAGCCTGAGGCTGAATCGCGCCGGGCATGGTGCAATCCCCCAATGGGCAGAAAACCATTGGCTGCCCGCTTGTTCAGGATTTCCTGAACAAGCAACAGAGCACTGCCAACCACAGCGGCGGCGGCCTCATAGACGCCCTTAAAAGCCGGCGTATCCCCGAAATCCAGTAAACCGTGACCAAGCTCCGACAAACGTCTGACTTTTTCAATATAAGATGGGGTATGAAACCAGGCCAATTGTTCGGGCGTCGCCATCACCGGCTCTGCCTGGGTTACCGCCTGGGGCAACCCACGCCGCCTGAATTCCTGCAAAAAAGCGTCATGGCGATCTGGTCCAAAAGGATGCCCACCGGGGAAGCCATAGGCAGCAATCGCTGTTCCACAGACAACAACAGTTTTCATGATGACGCAATAGCAGATGCAACAGGGATGTCAGCTGAAATTCCGCGCTTCGAGGGCTAAAAGACGTCTTTTGATTTCCAGACTTGGGGTATAGCCGCCAAGCCCATGAGCCGCCAATACCCGATGGCAGGGAATAAACACCGGCAGTTGGTTTAAACTCATCGCGGTCCCCACCGCGCGCTGGGCTCGGGGGTAGCCTGCCCTGAGGGCAAGTTCAGCATAGCTCATGGTGTCACCATAGCGGGATGCCTGCAGCACAGAATAGACTTGCGAACGAAACACACTCCCCTGCAAGTTAAGCTTAAAAGTATGAGCTGTCTGCCGACCGGCAAAATACTGCTCCAGCCACAGTTGTACCTCACGGGCATAGGTGCTCTTCGCTGGCCCGGCAGCTGTCGTTTGCCATTTTGCCGACAGAATATTCTCTTTAGAAACCGTAGTATGCAAATGCCAAACAGAAAAGAAGAAAACAGAAAATGTTTCCACGTTACGAGAAGACATCCACCACCAGACCGCGAATTTCACCCATAACATGCAAGGCAATCACTACATCGTTACGCCGGCGCAAGAAATTGTGTAATAACTGTGACATTTTTTGATCAATGATCCTGACAATTTCATGCACTTTTGTACCCTGTTTACTTTGCAGTTGCTGGAATTTATGTCCATTCTGTAGCAGAAATGAGGTCAATTTGCGGATAGTCGCCCGGTATTGTTCAAATTCCCGCCGGTCAGGGGAAGTGGCAAACCGCTGTTCCGCCGCGTCGAGATCGGCAAGCAGGTCGTCGAGCTGCTCACGGGGGGTCTTGGTCTTGCGGCGGACTTCGGTACTTTTACTTAACGCCAACATCTCGGCAAATAACCCGGGTTTTGCTGTGGTGGCCCCTGCCGGCGGTCGCCGCACCGTGCTTTGCTGGCCGGACTGTTGTTCAGTTCTAGCAGCTTGCACCAGCATCAGGGCAACCCCGTAAACTGGTTGATGCGGGCGCGACCTTCAAACACGACACCTTCATCCACCACCAGATTGGCAGAAACAATATCGCCATAAACTCTCGCTGTTGAAAGCAGGTGAACGCCATCTACCGCGTAAATATTGCCATCCACCTGGCCGGCGACGATCACCTGCCGGGCCTGGATATTGGTTTTGACATGACCGGTTGGGCCGACAATGACCTTATTTTCTGACAATATTTTCCCAGAGAATGTGCCATCAATCCGCAGGCTACCCGGCAGAATAAATTCACCATTAAACTGGGCACCTTCGCCGATGATAGTATTGATTGCTTCAGCAGTATTGATGGATTGTGTCTTTGACATAGGTTAACTGCCGGTATGGCTCAGGTATGGCATCGGATCGACTGGCTCAACCCCGATATGAATTTCATAATGAAGTATGGCTTCGAGAATATCATTGGAATGGCCAATATAGCCAATGCTTTCCCCTTTGCTGATCTTCTCGTCAGTGGCCACGGTCACCCGCTCAAGACCCTGGTAAACGGTCTCATAGCCATAGTTATGGCGGATACGCACCGTGTACATAAAACGGGAATCTTTTTGAACAGAAACAACAATACCCGGCGCGGTTGCGTTTACCACAGCTCCGGGGTGGGAAGCAATATCTACCCCGCGGTTATAAGCGGCATTCAAACGGTCTGCCCCGCGTACAAAACCGTAAGGATTGATAATATAACCACGTACCGGCCACAGGGTAGGTGTATTGCGAATGATTTTCTCTCTCTTCTTAAGGAAATCCTGCACATCACTGAGCTTTTCTTGCGAAATATGCATATCATCGGCAATGCGTTCAAGCAGAAAAACCTCAAGAGGGATTGCATCAGCATCTTTCTTGTCGGCGCTTTCAGCATCAAACTGGGTTGTCATTGCCTTTAGATCCACACCGCCTGCCGCAAAGACCGCAACAGCTTCATCTTTACCTTTGGCATAGCCATAGAGGGATGAAATCATGTCACGCACTTCAGCAAAAGTCTCGCCAATACTTTTGATCTCCTCACGAATCTTGGCAAACTGCAGTTGGGCATCTTTTTGGGAAACCTTCATTTTATCGACTTCCTGTACCGTGCTGTTGTGCATGATCACCAAAAAAGAACTGACCACCAGCAAAAAAGATACAATCGAAAGAATGATGGTAAGCGTCAAATTACTGATATGATAATTGCGAATAGACCGCTCATTATGGGGGATGAACATAAGGGTCAGACGCTCTTCTTTCTTGCGTTTGATGGTGGCCTTAAATTGAGCGTGCCGGGCGGCAAGCCAGCCAAGCAACTGCCCTACAAGAGCAAGAGAATAAGGTGGTTGCGGAACGCTCTGTACTTCGCTCTCTTCGATGGTATGCACTACCTCTATCGGCTGCTGGCGGGCACGCGTTAAACCAGATTTATAACTTGGTTTCTTCTTAGTGTATTTAGCTTTTTGCTTGGGCATAAGCCGGCATAACCCCTGTATGTATATCGGCAAAAAACCGGGAGCAACTGAGCCGGTCAAGCCTTTTGCCATTATCATCTCTTGACAACCTGTATGCGGGCCAATTTTCGACACGTGTCTTCCGGGCCCGATTTGTCTGCTCCCAGTGTACTCGAAATCATTGATTCCAAAGTCTTTAGTATTTCAGCGGAAATTATACCCCCAAGAAACGGTACCGACTTTGAGGAAGTCTTCCAGCAGATCAGCCAGCTTCATGAAGCCGGCTTTGATTTTATTTCCGTTACCCATGGCGCCGGCGGCTCGCTGCGGGGCGGTACCCTGCCTATTGCCCATTACGCCCAAACCAAAGAAAACCTGACGGCAATCGCCCACCTGACCTGCCGTGGGGTCAGTAAAGAAGACCTCGAAAATATGCTCATCGACCACCATTACTTTGGTCTGCGCAATATCCTTGCTTTACGGGGTGACCCTCCCGATGGCCTGGAAGCGGAATTCCGACCGGTACCCGGCGGGTATAGTTATGCCTGGCAACTCATTGAACAGATCACAGCGATGAACCGGGGCGAATACCTGGTGCGCAAAAATTTTGATCCCCCCGATAAATTCCGCAAGGGAATCCCCACCCAATTCTGCATTGGCGCCGCTTGTTACCCTGAAGATCCCCCCGATATTAGAATTGCTTATTTAGAGAAGAAAAAAACAGCCGGGGCGCATTTTGCCATTAGCCAGATGATCTTTGATCTGGCGGTGTTTGAACAGTTTTATTCCGAAGTGGTGGATTGCTGGGGTCACACTTTCCCGGTGATCCCCGGCATCCGCATTCCAAAAAATCTGAAGCAATTAGAACGCATGCAAACCAAGTTTGGCATCAAAATCCCCGAAGCCCTGTTACGCAGCATGCGCCGCGCTGAAAACAACGGGCCAGCAGCCATGAGCCAGGTGGGAGAAAACTGGGCAGTAGAATTTATCACAGGTTGTCGCAGCATGGGGGTGCGCGGTATCCATTTTTTTATTATGGGCGATCCATTAAGCGCCATTCGGGTCAAACAACAACTGAAGCTACCGGAGTATGGCTGATGTTCCTAAACAAGCGCTACGAAATCATGTACCAGGTAGTGCAAGATGCCGGCCGGGAGCTAATGAAATTCTTTAGAAAAAGCGACCTGCGGGTAACTGAAAAAAGCGCCAATAACCCAGTCAGTGAAGCTGATTTTGCCGCCAATAACCTGATCGTAGCCGCCCTGCGCCGCCACTTTCCCGAAGATGCCATTTTGTCTGAAGAGATTCTCGAAGATCATGGGGGAGTTAACCACGACCGGCATACCAGCCACTATGTCTGGATTATTGACCCTCTCGATGGCACCAATAAATTCATCCAAGGAATCCCGGAATTCTGCGTCTCCGTCGGCTTGCTACAAGCCGGAACACCCATCCTGGGGTTTATCTATAATCCAGCCCTTGAAGTCTATATCTCAGGTGGCCGCGGTTTGGGAGTGCGCTCGTTTGAACAACCAATCGACTTTACCCAACGACAAATTCACTCTTTTGATGACGTGCGGTACTGCATCTCTTCCACCGAGAATAAGCAAAACCTGTTTGCCGACCTGCATGGCGGCCTACCGTCAGCTATCGGTTCGGTGGCCTATAAACTGGCGTTGGTCGCCCGTGGCGATTATGATTTGATCCTTTCCCGTAAGCCAAAGCAAGAATGGGATATCGCCGCCGGCGCTGCCCTATTTGCCGAACGCGGCTTTCCGCTACTCAATGCGAACTTTGAAGCCATACCACTCAATAAACCGGACACGATCAGCTATGGCCTCATTGGTGGCGACCCACGCGCCATCGAAGCCTTTCGGTTACTAATGAAACATCCCCCCAACTCAGGAATCTGATTTTTTAAACACATAAATAGCCAGCACAGCCGAAACAATATTGGCTATATTGGCAGCCAAAAGCGGCGGCAAAATGGAACTGTCACCGAGAGCGGTACCAAAATACATAACGAAAAAATACCCAATCGTAAACACCATCGCCAGCCCGATACTTGAAGCCACCGAACCCTTACTGTGCCGGTTACCGATCTTACCACCGACACTGCCCAAAAGCCCCCCAATAAAAGTAACAAAAAAACAAATCAGCGGGTAACTGAGGTGCCACCAGAATTCAGTTTCATAGGCATCGGTTTTCGCACCTGTCTTACGGCGATGCTCAATAAGACGCACCAACTCAAAAATATTTCGCTCATCAGCCTGCGTAGTCTGGATGCCCCCAATAAGATCACCCATCGACTCAGGCAAGGTTTCCATATAGCCGGGGATGGTCTGGCGCGATAAAAACTGGCCCTGCTCATCAAAACGGGTTAACACAACCTTATCAAAACTCCACCGGTTACCATCCAGCATAGCAGTTTCCGCTTCGAGAGTGCGCTGCG
>CALHRC010000188.1 GCA_938038265.1 uncultured bacterium | reverse complement strand
TATTCGTAATCTGGCCATCGAAGGTACCCGACTGGTGAAAAAACTCAGCGCTGACTTTGACACCCACATTATCCTTGAATATTCACCAGAAAGTTTCACTGGTACGGAACCCGATTATGCCGTTGAAGTGTGCGAAGCTGTGATGGATGTCTGGCAGCCCACGGTCAACAATAAGATTATTCTCAATTTGCCGGCAACGGTTGAAATGACCACGCCCAATATTTATGCCGACCAGGTAGAGTATTTCATCCGCCACCTCAAGAACAGAGAACGGGCAATTATCAGCCTGCACACCCATAATGACCGTGGTACCGGTGTAGCTGCCACTGAATTAGGTCTCATGGCTGGGGCCGACAGGGTAGAGGGGACTCTGTTTGGCAATGGCGAGCGCACTGGCAATGTGGATATCATCACCGTAGCACTGAACATGTTCACCCAGGGGGTTGACCCAGAACTTAACCTGCATGACATTAACCGACTGGTTGAGGTATTCGAGCGCAATACTCGTTTACCAGTACACCCCCGCCACCCCTATGCCGGCGAGCTGGTATTTACCGCTTTTAGCGGCTCCCACCAGGACGCTATCAACAAAGGTATGGCGGTGTACCGGGAACGTCCTGCTTTAAAATGGGCGGTTCCCTACTTGCCTATCGACCCAGTAGATATCGGCCGCAACTATGAATCGATTATCCGCATTAACAGCCAGTCAGGCAAGGGTGGCGTAGCCTATGTCATGGAAAAAGAATATGGCTGTAAACTACCTAAAACGATGCACCCGGAATTTGCGGCTATCGTACAGAAAATTGCCGAAGAACAGGGCGGTGAAATCCTGCCTGAAGATATCTACCGCATATTTGAAAAAGAGTATTTGGAACGCAAACATCCCTTTGAATTACTGCATATCCAGGCTGGCAGCGGCGATCTGGAAAATCAAGAAATTGAAGTGGAGTTGCAGGTCAACCACCGGGGAGAAACTCTGACCTTACGGGGCAAGGGCAATGGTCCTATTGATGGCGTAAAAAATGCGCTTGTCAGCTCAGGGTTAGTAGATTTCAAGCTGAAGAACTACAGTGAACATTCACTCAATGAAGGTTCAGACTCTAAAGCAATTGCTTATATCCAGGTTGAAAAACCGGATGGCGCAACCTTCTATGGCGTGGGCATTAGCCCCAATATCAGCCGGGCCTCAATTGAAGCGCTATTCTCTGCCGTCAACCGCGCCTTCGCCTGAAGATACATTAAAGTGGGTGGATGTACATCCCCCCATTTTTTTACTGACATAAAAAAAACTTTATCTTTTAGCGGGTTCGCCGATAAAGATAGGGGGAACTAATGCCAGTTACAATGAGCGGGATGGCTTCGGGGGTAGATACCGCCGACATGGTAAAAAAACTGGTAGAGATCGAGCGGGCGCCGATCTACCGGATGCAGCAGAGCGAAAAAGAGATCCAATATGAAAATGAAGCCCTGCTCGAACTGCGCCGCCGCGCAAAAATCCTGCAGGACTCACTTAAAGTATTATCAGGTTTTGAAGCCGCTTTTGAGCAGAAAACCCTTGGGAGTACCCCTGCAGGGCATATTGAAGGCATCGCCAATAAAAAAGCCATCGAAGGCACCCATAAAATTGAATTGCTCTCTCTTGCCAGCTCACTGAGTTTCTCGAGCAAAGGGCTTGACCCCAAAACCACGGTACCGGCAGGCCGCCTCAGCTTTGACGGCAAGAGTGCCGATTTCAAAGGCGGCACCTTAGGGGATTTCCGGGACTTCCTCAATAAAAATTTTTCTGACCTACTTTCCGCCAAAACTGTTTCCATCAGAGAAAATGAAAGCGTCATTATCATTGATTCTAAAAAAACCGGCAGCGACAGTCTGCTTAAAATTGACGACAGCGGCGGCATATTACATGCTCTCGACATGTATAAAGCTGGGGCGGATGTACCGCTACCACCCCAAGCTGCCGAACCTCAGGAAAATAAACCACCTGACACACCCCCGTCGCAGCCTTCAGCTACATTGCAGACTGAAGCAAAATTATTCAACGAAACTGAATTAAAAGCCCAAACACCCGGAAACTTTCAAACACGGGAGCTAGGTAAAATTCTGTGGCTGGATAGCAATGCCAGGGTACGCCTTGAAGCCCTGCCGGTACAGAACGAAAATACAACCTTAAAAACAATCCGTCTGAAAAGCGCAGGCCAACAGACCGAAGTCCAAGAACCCGCCGCGGGTAAACCGCCAGAAAAAGCGTATCTTGAAGAAGGGCCGGTGAAATCCATCACAATTAAAGGTATTGAATTACAGACCTATACCATCGGCCGGGAACGACTGTCCGAAACGCTTGGTGAACAACAACCGCCGGATGAAAAAGCTGATTTTGGCATTATTGTCCACACTGCCGGGGGCAGCGAAGTCATTTCTCTTAAAGAAGCACCACAGGATTTCAGCTACCAGCCCCGCCAACCGGTGAAAGCGCTTGAATTTTTTGCGACTAAGATGAGTGCAAATTTTTCAGAGCTTGCCTTTGAACTGGAAAAAACTGTTCCAGCGCCGGAGCCTGTCTCGCAAGATAAACGTAAAGAACTCGAACAGAAACGCAGCGAACCCGATTTTCAGCAACAGATCTTCCCACACCTCATACGACCAGCGCGTAACGCCCGCTTGAAACTCAATGGCGTCATGCTCGAGCGCCCTGGCAATACTGACCTAAAGGATATCATTGAGGGGACCAGCCTCAACCTTCTCAAAGCGTTACCGGGTGAAGAAATTGAACTGCACATTACAGCAAATAACCCAAAGGCATTGGAACAGGTAAAAAATTTTATCAAAGCTTACAACGACCTGATGCTCTACGCTCAGGAAGCTTCAAAATCAGCGGAAATTAAAGATACCGGCAAATTTAATGAGATGAAAAGTAACCAGGGAATTTTAGTAACCAATGCCACGGTGCGCTCGCTGGTGCAGGGATTGAAAATACAGGTCTCCAACCCCTACCCTGCGGTACGTGAGCCGAATTACCGCACCTTGGCTTCCATTGGGATCACCACCGGTGAGATTGGCGCTAAATGGGAAGAAATATCCAAAGGGTATTTGGAACTCGATGAAAAAAAACTGCTCGAAGCACTGGCCAACCACCCACTGGCAGTTAAAGAACTGTTCGTACTCGACACGAACGCAGACAACCGCCCCGACAATGGCTTTGCTTACACTACCGATAAATTCCTCGACCCCTATACCCGTATCACTGGCGGGGTCATTACCGCGCAGATCAACAACAACAATGAACGCCTCAAACAAATTGCCCGCGAGATCAAAAAAACCGAAGACCACGCCAAAGCCTATGAAAACAAACTAAAACAACGTTTCGGCTACATGGAATCTAACGTGGCCAAGCAAAAAGCCACCGGAAAATTCCTGCAGGAACGTCTCGGAAATAATAAACAAGAATGACCTATAGTTCTGCCGCCAAAGGGCAACACTACAGCTTCGGTATTACTGGTTCACAGCCCAACCGCCGACTGCCTGTGCGGCATCACGAATAACCTCAGACAAGGTCGGGTGCGCGTGAACGCTGCGACCAATGTCTTCTGCCGAGGCGCCAAATTCAAAGGCCAAAACAACCTCGGCAATCATGTCAGAAGCACGCGGCCCAAGGATAAAAACCCCGAGCAGGCGGTCGGTCTTCTTGTCAGCAAGAATCTTTACCATGCCTTCCGTTTCATGCATGGCCTTAGCGCGCCCATTGGCCTTAAAATAAGATTTTCCTACCTTATAGGCAATCCCCGCCGCTGTAAGTTCTTCTTCGCCACGGCCCACCCAAGCCACTTCCGGCCAGGTATAGACCACCCAGGGGATCGCTTCATAATTGACATGCCCTTTTTGGCCAGCAATAATTTCGGCTACCGCCAACCCCTCATCTTCAGCCTTATGAGCCAACATAGGCCCATCAATCACATCGCCAATGGCATAGATATGCGGAATATTGGTGCGGTAATTGTGTCTATCGACTTTGATGCGACCCCGCTCGGTAAATTCAATCCCTATTTCTTTCGCGCCTAAACCATCGGTAAAGGGACGGCGACCCACGGCAACCAGCACGACATCCCCCATAAGAACAGTTTCTTTCCCATCGGGCTGCTGTACCGTAACGTTGACCTTACTGCCCTTCTTCTCAGCTTTGAGAACTTTGTGCTCAAAGAGAAATTCCATCCCCTGCTGTTTTAGCGCACGCAGGGCCAAATCAGCAATCTGCTTATCGGCCGTACCGAACAGACGGGGCAGTAATTCCACCACAGTAACCCTGGCCCCCAGACGGCGCCAGACACTGCCAAGCTCCAGGCCAATGACCCCGGCGCCAATGACCACCAGATGTTCAGGCACTTGAGGTAAGTTAATTGCATGATCGCTGGTCACAATGGCCTGGCCATCCACCGGCAGGCCAGGGATTTCAATTGGCACCGACCCGGTAGCAATGATGATATTTTTTCCTTGGATAATTTCTTTTTTACCGTCCTGAGCGGTAATTTCGACTTCATGGGGTGAAACCAACTTACCAGTACCTGTAAATTTCTCGACCTTATTTTTTTTCATTAGGTAGTCGATGCCGCTGGTTACCTCACGGACAACTTTATCTTTGCGCTCCAGCAGGGCTTTGAGATCCAGTTTTACATCCCCCACCAATACCCCATGATCTTGGAGGGATTTTTTTGCATACTCGTAATGCTCGGAGGAATCGAGCAGCGCCTTCGAGGGAATACAGCCAACATTAAGACAGGTGCCGCCCAACTCGGCGCGCTTATCAATAATGGCACACTTAAGCCCCAGGTTACCGGCCCGCGACGCCGCCACATAGCCACCGGGGCCAGCGCCAATAATGACAATGTCAAATTCTTTCATAATTTTAGATCTCCAGGATCAAGCGCATAGGGTCTTCAATGGCTTGCTTGATCTTGACTAAAAAAGTCACCGCCTCTTTACCATCGATAATCCGGTGGTCATAGGACAGCGCAAGGTACATCATCGGGCGGATGACAATTTGCTCCTCAATGACGACCGGACGTTTGACAATATTGTGCATCCCCAGAATACCGCTTTGGGGGGGATTGAGGATCGGCGTGGACATCATCGACCCATAGATCCCACCATTTGAAATAGTAAAGGTGCCACCTTCGAGATCTGCGAGGGCAATGCTGCCATCCTGCACTTTCTGCCCAAGGCGGGCAATCTCAAGTTCAATCTCTGCAAAAGAAAGTGTATCGGCATTGCGTACCACCGGCACCACCAACCCCCGGGGACCACCCACGGCCACACCAATGTCATAATAGTTTTTATAGACAATGTTATCACCGCGTATTTCAGCATTGACGGCTGGTATTTCCTTAAGCGCAGCCACCGCCGCTTTCACAAAGAAACTCATGAAGCCCAGCTTCGTGCCATACTTTTTCTGAAAGGTCTCATTGTATTTAGCGCGAAAATCCATCACTGCTTTCATATCGACCTCATTAAAGGTCGTGAGGATCGCCGCGGTATGTTGCGCCTCAACCAGACGAGACGCAATTGCCTTGCGCAGGCGGGTCATCGGGACAACTTTTTCTCTTTCAGAAGTAGCAACAGGGGGGATGT
This sequence comes from uncultured bacterium, assembly GCA_938038265.1. GTDB lineage: Bacteria > Spirochaetota > Leptospiria > Turneriellales > Turneriellaceae > CALHRC01. Next base: position 8 of record CALHRC010000188.1, on the reverse strand, counting down.
TTTTGACG
>CALHRC010000187.1 GCA_938038265.1 uncultured bacterium | reverse complement strand
TCAATCCGCCGCAAAATATGATGCTCTTTAGGTGAGATAAAGGTAAAAGCCAGCCCGGAAGCGCCGGCGCGGCCGGTACGTCCTATACGGTGTATGTAATCTTCGTCATCACGTGGCAGGTCATAATTAAAAACCGCCTCGACATTGCGCACATCGATTCCTCTGCCGGCAATATCTGTCGCCACCAAAATGCGGATGCCTCCAGCCCTAAAAGTGCCCATCACCTTTTCGCGCATTTTTTGCGTTAGATCGCCGTGCAGGGCATCAGCGCTGTAACCGGAGGTCTTGAGAAACTGTACTAATGAATCAACCGTCATCTTGGTGTTACAAAATACCACCGCTAACTTTATGTCATGCATTGCCAGCAGACGAACTAACGCTTCCGGCTTTTGGCGTTCTTTCATTTTATAGACATATTGTGTGATGCCGGGGGTGTTTCTTTTTTCGTCAGTGACATCCACCTTGACGGCGTCGCGCTGGTATTTCTTCATTAGCTTGAGAATATCTTGCGTCATGGTGGCCGAGAAAAGCACTGTCTGGCGCTCTTCGGGAGTTTCAGCGACAATCAGATCAATATCCTCACGAAAGCCCATGTCGAGCATTTCATCAGCCTCATCTAAAATTAAGGTGTGGATATCGCTAAGGTTCAGGGATTTACGGCGGATATGATCAAGTAGGCGTCCTGGTGTGGCGACCACGACCTGCGGTTTTTTCTTTAAACCTTTTAACTGCTCGCCGATATGGGCGCCGCCATAGATAGTCTGCACCTGAATATCCTTACGATACTTAAGCAAGCGGCGAAACTCTTCTGCCACCTGCTGCACCAGCTCCCGTGTCGGGCAGAGAACTAAACCCTGAACAGCAGGAACGTTTGGGTCGATTTTTTCAATCAGGGGGATGGCAAACGCTGCTGTCTTTCCCGTTCCAGTCTGGGCGCGGCCAATGAGGTCCTGGCCGGAAAGCAGCAAGGGGATAGCCTCCGCCTGAATATGGGTTGGCTGCTCAAAGCCGAGATCTGCAATCGCCTTGAGCACCTCAGGAGAGATAGCAAAATCAGAAAATTTTGGGGGGGTCATTAGGCACTTCCGTTTTTAGTACGGCCGCTGGCTATTTGTGACCTGTATCGCAAACCCTTATGACCGTCTTTGGATAACCTGCACGTACTCGATTGCAGCAACCGATTTGCGTAAGGTTTCTGGTTACTTTTTTTTCTTAAGACAGACGGTCATGCACAATAATCCGCTTTTTGCTTGCCGAATTGCCACAAGTAGGGATAATAGCCCATGGATAAAACAAAACTGACCAGCCGGTGGGCGATTATTGGCTATGCCTTAATTGCTATTGGTCTGGTTGCAACGATCCTGACCCTAAAAATACCCGACATCAATAAGACCTGGGGCGACCTTTTGCTGCTGGCCAAAACCTTGGGCTTAATCGGCGTCATCCTGCTGCAGTTTATATTGACCATTGCCTTCAACTACTTCGGCTTTGAACGCAGCAGGTTTATGGGCCTGATGATTGGCATCAACTTTGCCCTGTTATTTATTATTGTTGATGTTAATTTACTTCTGCTTGAACCTCTCGAATATGCCGCTCTCGATTTCAGGTTCCGGTTATCTGCCGGCGAAATAAGCGAAATTCCGGTAGAGGACGGTGCGGTATTCGAACGCACCAACCCCAAAGCACATAAAGCTATTAAGATCATCGGTATCCAAACAGAGACAGTAGAAGCCTTCGGCGGATTTCCCTTCTCCTGGAAATACTATGCCGCCTATCTAAAAGCACTGGAAAAGTCTAACCTCAATACCATTATGTTTGACGTTTTCTTTCTCGATGCTCCCAAAAATTCTTTTGAACTTAACGGAAAGAAGATGACCTTAGGAGAAGCCATCCGCCGCAATAATAAAGTTATCATTGACTATGGCTTTGAAACCGATTCCAGCAAATTGCGCGAATTCCGCAAGCGCCGTAATGAGAACAAAGACATGCAGGCCCGCCTTGCCGAATTGGAACGTTTTCGCATACCCGATATGAACGTAATTGATAACGCTTACCTGCAGGGCCCAGAATGGGTTGCCTTTCCCGATGTGCCGCTTGCTGAAATCGTTCGCGCCGTCCATGGCTTAGGGGGCGCAAATGTTAAATACACCGAAGGTGGCAAAAACTACAAGATGCCCATGGTATTCAAATGGGAAAATAAAATTTACCCCTCCATCTCTCTCATAATGGCCTGCCGCTATTACGGTATTGACGTCACCAAAGACGTGAAAGTTAAATTAGGCGACTATGTTCTGCTACAGAACATCCCGGAGAAAAAAATGAAATTCATGAGCGATGAAGAAGTCGATATTATGACTAAACCAACCAGCGACCGTTCCCTGCGCATTCCCATCGATCATGAAGGCCTAATGGATATCAATTTTATCGGTGGCCCATTTTCTTTTCCGTCTATCCCGCTCCATACTATTGTAGAAGACGACAGAGAAGAGCCGGGAATTTACAGCGAGCAATTAAATCCGTTTGTTTTTAAAGATATGATTTTACTTACCGCAATGTACTATGCCACTGGGGTGGCTAAAGATATCCACCCAGGTCCATTCGGCAATGTTGCTGGAATTGAACACCATGCCAACGCGCTTAACACCATCTTGCAGCAGGATTTTCTCTACCATGTGCCTGCCTGGGTAAACTACCTAATTTTTATTTTAGTAGGCTTACTCGTCGGCTGGCTGGTGCCGCGCTATAACACCATGCTGGTACTTCTCTCGATTACCGGTTTTGCCATCCTTTTTATTGTAGAAGTATTTTTTGTTTTCAATGTATTTAATCTGGTGCACACCTTTTTTACGCCATTTATTGAGATGACTCTGGTTCTAATTACGATTGTGGCGTATAAATCGTTTACCGAAGAAGAAAACGTAAAATACATCCGCAATACCTTTTCAAAATTTGTTTCTAAGGATGTGGTCAACACGCTGCTGGCCAACCCCGATATGCTTAAACTCGGTGGAGAAAAAAAGGAAATCACGGTTTTCTTCTCGGATGTACGCGGCTTTACCTCAATTTCAGAATCCCTATCCCCGGAAGATTTGGTGCAGTTACTCAATGATTACCTATCAGTCATGACAGATCTCATCATTGAGTACCGTGGTACCATCGACAAGTACATGGGTGATGCCATTATGGCTTTCTGGGGTGCCCCAGTGCCCGAAAAAGACCATGCTTACTTAGCCTGCGTGGCTACGCTAAAACAGGTCAAAGAGCTAAAAAACCTACAGGACAAGTGGCAGGCCCAGGGCTGGCCGGTCATTGATGTAGGCGCCGGCCTCAACACAGGTTATGCGGTTGTCGGCAATATGGGATCATCCCACCGGATGGATTATACGGTAATGGGGGATACCGTAAACCTCGGCTCACGCCTTGAAGGCACGAATAAGATGTACCATACCCGCATCATTATTTCGCAATATACCTATGAAAAAGTAAAAGATCGCGTCATAGCCCGGGAACTCGACAACATCCGCGTCAAAGGGAAGCAGGAACCGGTTACGATCTATGAGCTGATTGAATTAGTCGATGAAGCAGATTACGAAAGACTGCGGGTAAAAACAACCTGAGATCGCCGGCTAAAATTTTAAACGGCAAAGACTTCGGCTTTTTTTATTTCTTTGATGGCAATCCGGATAACTTCGCCGTTTTTACCGTAATGCACAATTTCATCGCCTTCAAGTTTACGCAGCTTGGAGATCAGCATTGTTTCACCGGATTTCAAAGTGACCTCAATCTCTAGGCCGGCATGTTTGATATAGCGTCCAAGAATGGTACGAAAACGCTCAGGGGATGGAGCAATCTGCTCATTTTTCATAGAGTTCCTCCCAGGAAATAAGTATGCGCCGTCGCTGCGGCATGGGCTTCCTGCACCGTAAATCCCCCCTTCCCTGGAAGGGCCACAAGGCACAGCAGTACCATGTGACATAACTATTTTCGGCAAGGTTTTATATAGCTTGAGAAGTTTTTTTATGTATTAAGGAAAACCGGGGGTCGCCACAGTACCCGGCGAAGTATCGTCGGCCGCTAAATGACTGGCATTGATTTTTATCGATTTCATTGCGTAATTTGTATCATCTACAGAAGTAGTAACGTAATTATTACAACTTGTAGGCACTGTATTGGGATTTAGTAGCTGCATAGAGCGCTTGGGCGTGCCATTAGAGCCCCGCCCCGACCACGAAGCGGAGCAATCTAACTCATGAATTACAGTATTGTTTTTGTCACGAATTCTAATCACCTTGCCAGAATTCGCAATAGCCACAGTTGAAAATACTAAATTAGCAGTATTGAAAGCAGCACCGGTTTTGCGATGCACTGTTATGACACCATTAGGTTCAATGATCGTGCAATCGGGTAAAATAATTTCGCTGCTACCGGATGACATCCCCTGTATGCGATAGCCCGACATGACAATAGAATTGGCTGTGCGGTTGTAAATTTCAAAAAATTCATCCTGCGAATCTGCCACCCCATCCGTATTTTGGCTGCCACTCCAGAGAATTTCACTAAACACTAAACTATCAGCTGCTAAACCAGTAGTCGCCGCACACCCCGGGTGGTACCAGAGCCTAAAATCAGGAATATCATAGACACTGCCGGCAGCATCATACGGCCCCTCAGCCAACAGCTTAATTTTAATTGGAATACGGGGGGAAATTAAATCGGGCACTACGGGACGCTGGAAAATAGAGCTACTGGCTAAAAAACGATTTTCTGCTAAAGAATCTTCGCGGATTGCTTCGTAATGCACCGCCAAGTACATGAAGAAACGGTTACCATCCTGCACTGGATGATTTAAGCTTTGGAATTTGTTATAGCTCACCAAATAAGTAGAGGGAAAGCCTTTGCCATCGGCAGCATAAACCGGCATGTGAAATTGACTTAAAGAAAGGTCTAAATAACGAATGGGATTGTTGTTGATACCACATCTATATCCCCCATGAAAATTGCTATAATAGCACTGCCAAATATCAGGGTCTTGCATACCTTCAGGATCGGGCGGGCGGGTCGCTGGAAAATCCCCCTGGGCTAAATCAGAGACCAGTATGGGACTGTAGCCCCATTGGGTATCGTAACCATAGAAGCCCGGCTCATTAGAAAATGCCAGAGAATCAATTTTTTCATTGCGAAAAATAAGTTTGCTCTCACATTTTTCCGGTTCGGGATCGGCAGCGCATTCAAGACCATAATCAGCGCGGCGAAAGACATACGCTATGAACACACTGCGGCGGCTAATGTTGGGATCACTTTTAAAGCCACGGTTATTGAGGAAAACAGTAATATTACCGTCAGGATATTGGAACACCCGCCCTTGGTTACTCGGCTCGGGGGCTTGGTGGTTGGCACAAGCCAAGACCAAGAAGAATAGAGACAAGGCTATCCCCCCAATGGCAATGCGCATAAGCAACCTTATAACCTAACCAACAGTTTGTCAACTTTTCTTCACTGGTTTTTTAGCTCTGGCAGTTCGATACTGAAATATAACGATGCGCAACCGGGTGGATGTCCGTGACTTGTATTCGCTGCAGGTCAACAGCGATGATTTTGTATTGGTCGGAGCAGGCCCTTCCCTCATGCCTGCCCTGCTCGATTTACAACACTTAGTTGCCACCGGTGCCCAGGTACTTCTTGCCGACAGTGTCGCCCGCGGGCTTACCGGAAAGGTTCGGTGGGGAATTCCCCATCCTATCGTATTTTCCGTCGAACAGCGGCGGCATCCCTACCTGTATGGTCTGCCACCAGAATGGCATATTGCCATGTACTGGCAGAGCAATCTGCACAATTTGCCCCTTCATCGCTCGGCTTGGCTATTTAGTTTCGCTGGAGAAAATGCTCCCTGGCTGCAATTAGTCTCACCCGGCACGGTGTTAGGTGCCGCTCTGGCCTATGCACTGTATTGTCTTAAGCAAAGTGATGGCGGCCGCTTGTACCTCTTGGGGATTGATTTTTCCTACCTGGATTACCAAATATACACCCCGGCAGTCTATCCCCACCTGCCACTGCCGTCGCGCTGGCACACCTATGAAAGCGCAGAATTGGTACGCACCTACAGCAAAACTGGGGGCTTTCTGCCATTGCATGGACACCTGTTGCGTACTTCAGCTGAACTAACCACTACCCGCGCTAATTTTGCCCGGCTGATCGACAGTGCCAAATTCCCTCTACAGGTATATAATTACAGTCCGGTGCCCCTGCCCACGCCGGCAGTCACCCAAATAACGCCTACCGGTCTGCAATAGCCGGCGAATAGTAGCAAAAACAACCGACCACGAATTATGTCATATTTGATTTAAGGAAAATTGATAAATGCCGAAATAAAGAATATGATCCTTGTAAGCCGGCTCAGCGGTGAGACATTTTACCTGAACTCCAATCTTATTGAAACGATAGAAGAAACCCCTGATACCGTCATTAAGCTGGTAAACGATAAAACACTAATTGTCAAAGAAAAAGTACCGGTAGTGATTGAGCGCATCATCGAATATAACCGGAAAATTTTCGCCGAAAGAACAAGAACGGAGTAATTGCCATGGATCTAGCGTTTATAGGTGGTCTTGCTTTTGCCCTCGGGGTTTTAGTCCTCGGGGTATTTTCCTCGGGAGTAGCACCAAGCGCTCTCATTGATATTGCCTCCGTTTTTATTACCTTTGGAGGCTCGATTGCAACTGTGGTAATGCAGAACCCGCTATCGTTATCGCTCAGGGTACCGACTATCTTCCGACAGGCTTTCTTTGAACCCAAAATTGACATTAAATCCAAAATCCTGCAGATCGTAAGTTTCGCGGAAAAAGCCCGCCGCGATGGTCTATTAGCCCTTGAAGACGACATGGATCGTCTCGATGACCCTTTTCTCAAGAAAGCCCTGCAGTTAGTGGTGGATGGTACTGACCCCGAAATCGTGCGTAACGTTATGCAGATTGAAATTGACTCGCTGGAAGCCCGCCATGCCGCCAACCGTAACTGGTTTGACACTCTCGCCACGATGGGCCCTGCCTTTGGAATGCTCGGTACCCTGATAGGTCTTGTGGGAATGCTTTCAAACCTCGGCGGCGATACTTCCGGCCTCGGTAAGGCAATGGCGGCCGCCCTAATCACCACACTGTACGGCTCCTTTCTAGCTAACGTGTTTGCCATCCCTACGCGGGAAAAATTGCGCGGCCGCACGATCACAGAACTGACCATCCGCCAGATTCTACTGGAAGGAACTTTGTCAATTCAAGCTGGAGATAACCCACGGATTGTTATGGAAAAACTGGTCAGCTACCTAGACCCAACAGAACGTAAAGCTATCCAACAAGCGGAACGTGGGGGATAAAATATGGCCAAAAAGGTCAAATGCCCAGCCTGCGTTCAGAAAGTCCCCGAGTATATGTCCACGTATGGGGACTTCATCACCCTGCTGCTCTGTTTTTTTATTGCGATTTATCGGCCTACAGCACGTTCTGATGCCGAGATGAAACTCATCATGTCAGCCTTTACCGGTTCGCTTGGCATTATGTCAGGAGGCAACACATTATCAAAAGGTAAATTACAGGAAATGGGGATGAACCTCAATACCATGCCTGCCATGGAAAAAGGCCGTGCCCTCTCAAAATCGCTACGGGTGGCTACCGAGATCTTCAAGCCAGAAATAAAATCACGCAAGGTACAGGTGCAGCAGGATGAACGGGGCCTGGTAATAAGCCTGGTCGGCAATGATAATTTCGCACCCGGCTCCGCCCGCCTCTCTGACGATGCCCGGCGTATCTTATCGAAAGCCGCCGGCTTACTGGTAGATATGAAAGCCCCGGTGAGGATTGAAGGTCATGCAGATGAAGTCCCGGTAAGCGCTGGCCCGGCGGGCGAACGCTATGAGACCAACTGGGAACTTTCCTCACAACGCGCCATTAACGTGCTGCGCTATCTCAGTGAAACAGAAAAAGTCGATCCACGCAAGATGTCGGCTGTCAGCTACGGCAAATTTCGCCCGGTCAGCGAATCCAATACACCGGAAGGTCGCGCCCTAAACCGTCGGGTCGATATTGTTATCTTGACCGGAAAGGAATATGAACGCGACTACAGCGACAGCGAACTGCCGGGCTCTAAAGTACCCACTGTCGAGTACAGCGTTCCGTAACTGTCATGGTCTGCTTGGCAGACAAAAAACTAGGGGTTAAAACAAATTTGGCGACCTTCAGAGATATATTATTTTGTAAAATTAAAACTATTGCAAGACAATGCCACTGTTGACTGCTGGCAATTTAATAATCTTTTTTCTTCAACAGAAGATCAAGAAAGGTATCAGGTTCACGTACTCGCTTGCGGATCTGCTGGCTGCGGGTAATTTCATAGTTATCAAGATAATTTTCCAACAGGTCGTGGGTCAAAAACCTGATACCTTCCGGCTCTCGGCCTTCGCGCACACGAATTTCCTGTCTTGCTGTCAGTACGTAAGAATTTTTCAGGGACGGTGAGCGATTAGCCACCTCTACCAAACCTTCGGCTACCGCCAGCCGGGCATCGAGAAGGGTGGCCACACAGCTGAAATCAGTACCGCGCACCGCAGCAACCAAGGTTGGTGTTTTAAGAAAAAATTTTTTCTCAGCATAGATGACTTTCTGCACTTTCATACGCAGTTTTCCAGATAGCATTCTGACAGCGATCGGTATAATCATAGGATCTTGCTCTTTATTGTCTAACAGTTTAACATTAACCACGGAAAATTCAAAAATTTCCAGACGACTACTATCAATGAGACTAACTAACACTTTACTTTTCAGCCCTGTACGGAGCTGCTCGGTATCATAGAGCGGCATACCCAATCGCGCTTTTTTGCTTTCGCGGGTTTCCAATTCCACAATGTCGGCATCACCCTTGATGGCAGTAATCCTGCCGATAACCCTCGGCGCATTGGCAGGCAAACTCTGCAACAAACTAAACCATAAAAACAAGACGGCAGTATAACGCACACCACATAGTACAGAACCCCCGAAGAATGGCAAGCCTTTTTGGTAATATAATTGTCAATTCCAGCAAGAAAACACACACCCTGGCGCGCTTTTAGCGAACCAACATCCATAAAACTTTCAGGCGGGGCAGCCCTACGATGACCAGTGCAATCTGCGCTTAAGGAACGCCTCAAAAACTTGTGCAAACCCCGTAAAAGCCAAAGTTTCTTTAGTTAGGCAACCCCGGTACAGGATTTATTGCTTATAGTACCTCTATTTTGTTCTTAAGCATTCCTGAACACTGGTGGGGAATTCCCCACCAAAAAACCCTCCCCTATGGGACATAATATAAGTTTTTAGTAACTAAAAACCTTATAGCCTCTGCGCTTTGCCTCGTTAGAGGAATATTCACTTAAATTAGGGCACTTTTTGCCAAACAGCTTTTTAGGTATTTGGCAATGGTTAGCTGCTTACTGGATAATGGATTAAATAAAATGATTTACACAAGACAACCGCAATGATATTATGTCTCATCTTAAGCGGTTGCGGGTACGGGGGCATGCTCTAACCGATGCCGCGAAATTGACAGGAGAACAACATAATGGCAGCAGAAACAAAGCCCATGACAAAATCCCAAATCATTGCCAATCTGGCTGAGACGACCGGTGCTAACAAAAAGGATATAGCTACTTTCCTTGAAGCACTTACTGAGCTTGCTTACCAAGAAACTCGAAAAAATGGAAAATTTACCCTGCCCGGTCTTGGTATTCTGAAACTGGTAACACGCGCCGCCCGGACCGGGAGAAACCCTGCCACCGGCGAAACCATCCAAATTCCCGCTAAGACCGTGGTTAAATTCACTATCAATAAAGCTGCAAAAGAAGCTATTGCCGGCGCTAAAGAATAATTTTTACCATGGGAGCATCTAACCCTCCCATGTTTAAAAATGAATTGCCTCTATCTTACCATAGCAGGTATTGGCTTACAATGCTGATCTTCGCCATGATTTCTTTTGTTATTGGCTGCTGGCTGGTAATTCTTTCGGGCAAGATTTCGGGAAAGACCATAGAGCCTGAGTCATTTTTAGAAGATGGCGGCCTTACTAAAGTTCTGAAATATATTTTCACCCACAATCCATTTACCGGTTACCGGCAGGATTTCCGAATTTTGGCATATGGCCTTTCGGGTCTGTTGCTCATGATAGCCGGCGCCGCTGGCGTTATCTATTTTGCCGTTTTATTTTACCTGCAATTCTCGCGCTAAAACTCTTGCAGAAAAAAATATGTCTTTTCAAAGGCAGTACCAGGCAATGAGGGTATATCCAACAAGCGCTGCAGACGCCATGATGGTTGCCGGCAGCAACTGGGTTAGAACGTGATCGGACAAATCGGCTCCGGTAGCCATGGCACTCAATATGGTAGTATCCGAAATTGGCGAGCATTGGTCGGCATAAACGCTTGCATTGAGTACTGCCGCAAAACATACCATCATATACAGCCGGATATCGGTAACAGAAGCTTGCTGGCTGATCGTCCAGGCCAGCGGCATAGCTAAGGGAAATACGACGGCAAAGGTTCCCCAGCTACTGCCTGTAGAAAATGCCAGCAGCGCCGAAACCATAAAGAAAACGGCAGGCAGCCACAAGGGCGCTATTTGATCGCCAACAAGACTGCTCAGCCATTGGGCTGCTCCAAGACTTTGGGTAACTTCACCCAGGGTAAGTGCGCTTATAAGCACAGCGGCGCCATAAATGGCGCCCCGCCATCCCCCCACAATTGCCTCAATAATAAAACGAAGAGAATATTTGCGAAACAAGGCTATGACAATACTATAGCTAATTGCAACAGAAAACGCCAAAATGATATCAGGGCGGCCATATAGCCAATAGCTTGTTACCGACAAGACAACCAACAGTGCTAAAGAAATTAACAAGTCCGCTGGCTGGCCGTTAGTAGTCGGGCTTTCAACAAGTAAAGATAATGGTAGCGCTCCGGCGGCATCTAAACCTTGTCCGCGGCGTGCGCGAAGTATTGCTTTTTTCATACGTTTACCAACAAAAAAAGTTATATCACCAGAAAATAGCAGGGTACTGAGCACCGCCAACAGCGCATAAAACGACAGCGGCAGCGCCGAAAAGAAAAATTGCAGCCGATCGCTTTCGGTAGCGAGAAAGCTAACCCCAGGCACATAGAGAAAAGCCTGCACATAAAGTGGCCAAGCGTTAAAGGCCAGCAATATTGCCACTGGTGAAGCAGTTGAATCGACAATATAACTTAATTCCTCGTGACTAACCTGAAAGCGATCAGCCACAGGCTTAACTACGGTACCTACGAGAGCGGCGCTGATAGTGCCTCCCTGAAAAAATAACATCCCCATAAGCCAAGCAGTAAATTTAGCTGAACGAGGCCCTCTGACAAAATGATGTACCATAAAGTTAGCAAAAGCTTGTGCAGCACCTAAGCGCTGCCATAAACCTGACAAAGCACCTAACAAAACCAAATACAATAATAAAATAGTAACTGCACTTTCTGACATCATGACAGGTTTTAAGGTAGCTTGCAAAAAATTATATTTTCCCAAAAGAAAAGAACCGCAGACAGCAGCAAGTATTAGTGAAAACAGTGGTTCACGCCACAATAATGTGAGTATGATAGCAGAAAGGGCTGGCAGCAGAGAAAAAGGGCTTAACTTCTCAAAAGACAAAGGCTGCTTATAACCAAGATAGGCCGTTAGTACTAACAACAGCAGTGGTAAACAAAATTTAATAAATGCCAAAAAAACTTTCACAATTTATGGAAATAAAAAATTCTCTAATATGCGTTTGCCGCCTTCGGTACCGAACGATTCGGGATGGAACTGTATTCCCTCAATCGGATATACTTTGTGACGCAATCCCATCACCTCACCGACTCCATCACTAGCGCGCGCAGTGATAACTAAATCAGCCGGTAGAGAAGCCTCATCGGCGATTAGTGAATGATAGCGCATCACTTCAATTTTCTGCGGCAGATTGCGAAACACCCCCATACCGTCATGGTCAATGGGGGATGTTTTGCCATGCATTGGCACTTTGGCCCGGATAATTTTGCCACCAAAATAGTGGGCTATCCCCTGCATCCCCAAACACACACCTAAAATGGGAGTTTGTTTGCCAAGCTTAAGTAAAACATCGGCACAGACACCAAAATAAGCTGCATCAGCCGGATGCCCCGGTCCCGGAGAAATGATAATCTTATCGTACTTTGACGCCGCAATCTGCTCCAGCGTTTTTTCATCATTGCGGATCACGTCGAGCACATAAGTCGCACATTGTTCCTCAAGCAATTCACCAACATATTGGTAAAGGTTGTAAGTAAACGAATCGTAATTATCAATGATGAGAACTTTCATTTTTTTCCCTCAAAGACCTGAAAAGCACGCCGCACGGCGGCTAACTTATTTTCAATTTCAATAAATTCATTGTCAGCAACCGAGTCATAGACAATCCCCCCCGAAGCGCGGGTATAAACAGCATCTGCTTTAGCAAAAAAAGAACGTATGGGGATCGCAAAAGTACAGTCGCCATTAAAGCCAAAATGCCCCACCGCCCCACCGTAAGGCCCGCGTGGTTCTTGCTCAATGCGATCAATAATTTTCATCGATTCAATTTTAGGAGCACCCGAAAGAGTGCCCGCGGGAAAGACGCTGGCTAAGGCGCTGAACATATTGTGTTCAACACTGATGATCCCCGCTACTTCGCTGGAAATATGCTGCACATGACTGAATCGTTTGATGTCAAAAAAACGCCGCACCTTAACAGTACCAAAACGCGCTACCCGGCCAATATCATTGCGATGTAAATCAATTAACATATTGTGTTCGGCAATTTCTTTAGGATCAGAAAGCAACTTACGCACAAGCTCTTGATCTTCCTCGCTAGATATCCCCCGCCTGGTTGTGCCCGCTAAAGGATAGGTCTCCATTTCACCCTGGCGTAAGCGAAAAACCAACTCGGGACTCGCCCCGGCGATAACTCTCTCACCAAATTTCAAATAAAACATATAGGGGGATGGATTTATTTTCCGCAGCTCATTATATACAGTCAAAAAATTTCCTGTAAAAAGATAGCGCGCTGAAAGACCAATCTGGCATTGAAATGTATTGCCTGCAAGAATCTCTTGTTTTACAGCAGCAACCATGTCCCGATGTTCTTGCCTACTCTTTGAAAAACCAAGAAATTCTACGCTTGCACCAGGTGAAAGAACGTCTTGAGCAAGCGAGCCCATCCATTTTTCGACCAAAGTGCTGCGGTCCTCATCATAAAAAAAGTAAAACAATTCACCGGTAAATTTATCAAACACCAGACCATCCGTATAAAGCCCAAACAAAAAAGCGGGAAAATCATGATGCCAGGCAAGCTGCAATTTAGCTTCAAAATAATTAGCGCTGTCATAGCCAAGATATCCAACTAAACCACCAGCATAATGACGCGAAATGACTGCCTGCGGTAACAGGCGAGCCATTTCAAAGTAAGGATTTTTCCCTGGATAGGCAATTCCATCAATGTATAAAACATTTTGCTGGCCGCTTAAAATCCGCTTAGGGGCAAAACCCATGACCGAATACCGAGAATCATAATTTTCTTCGCCGAGACTTTCGAGTAGAAAGCAGGTTTCAAACTCGCGCTCTACCTGCACAAATAACCTAAAAAAATCAATATTCTGCGCCAATTTGCGGTAAACAGGCTTCTGCGGCAGTTCGGGTAATAGCTCCATCTTATCGCAGAGCCAAACAATAAAGACAGCCTGTCAGCTGAAAAACCAAAGCATCGATCAGGTAAAAAGAAGCTTGCGGAATTGCACACCCTGAAGCCAACTCCTTGTTTAGGAATCCGACGAACACGTTGTAAAATTCCATAACTTGGTATCCACCCTGGTGCTATGGCGCCTGCTGCAAACCATGCTTATGGTTGTGCGCTTTGGATATCCCCCTTAAGTTCCCCAACCTTCTTGGTAAGCGCTAACAACAAATTAGCTGTTAAGATAGCTAAGGCCCCCAAACTCGCAAGCCAGCTCATTTCATGCCGTAACCAGAGAGAGCCAAAGACAAAAGCAATGACAATGCGGGCTGAGGATAAAATAGACCCTTCCACTGCAGAGACAAAACGAAAGCCATAGGTCAATAGCAGCTGCCCCAGAAATCCAAGCAAACCTGAAGCCGCCATAGGAATCAATTCTTCTAACTGCGGCATACGCCACCACAGCAACACCCCTAAGAAAGGTAAACTAATCCAAAAACCAAAATTAAACTGGTACCAGACAATGGCTGCCGTTGAATCGGTTTTGCGAATACCAGTAAGGGAAAGGATGGCAATAGCAGCCGTGAGCCCCGAGAGCAATCCTAACAAATCCGCCGGCGCCGGCAACCAAACGCGACCATCGGTAATAATGAGATAGCTGCCAATGACAGCGAGCAGTACTGCCAACCACTGGCTAACAGTATTCTTTTCTTTAAGCCACCAGGGCGCCAACAAGGCCACAAAAGCAGGATAGGTCATATTCAGCAGATTTGCCGAAGTCACCCCTGAATAATTTACCGAAATTAGAAAAAAATAGACGGCTACCGTATTCCAAAAGGCCCTTGAATACAAACCCCGTTGATTTACAATGTTAAATTGGGGGGGATGTAACCACAGACAGAGTAGCAGATAACCCACAACAAAACGTGCTACTACAAAGTACCCCCCTGCAGTGCCATAGAGATCAAAGCCAATACGTACAATATAAGTAGAAAAATAAAAAGCAAAAGCCGAAACTAAAATAGCCGATATACCATACCAGCGTTTCACAAAAACCTAACGTTATGGTATTTTAGTAATTAACAAAAGATTTCATTCAAGAAAAATATCGGGGGCGCGTGCTTGTAAACGCCGGGCTTTACGTTTTGCTAAAGCATTAGCTAAATTTTGCTGAGGCAAAATATCATCTGGCGCATTTAAGATATAATTTATTTTTTCAGCAAAACAATTTTTGTCTTGCGCAAAGACACAATAGGTTGCCGCATAAAAATATTCTGTCATCAACAATTTGCGCTGGGAAATCGCCGCTGCTTTTTCAAAAGCCGCTTTTGATTTTTCCAAATCACCTCCTAAAGTAACACCACGCGCTCCATAATAGACACCTTCAAAAAGCCAAGCGCCGCCATAATAATAAGAGTCATCTAACTCTTTGACCCGTTGCATCATCTTCTCGATCTTTGAAAGCTGGGCTAACGAATCTAGATTATCACGATCGAGGTTCACCGCAGAACCCCAAGCAAAGGCATACCAAAATAAAGGAGCAATTTGCTCTTTAGTAATTTTCTTAAGTGCCTGTGTCAATTGCTCTTCACTCATTGTCTGCGGATTACCCGCTAACACCTCTTTTAACGCGGGCGCTGAAAAAGCACAGGAACGATAATATAACTTTTTAGCTCGCTCGCGCTCTGTTTGAGCTAAGTCATCATGTCCTAAAGCATCATATTCTTCGGCTTTATCTTCCACGAAAGCTAAGGTAAAGCCAGCATATCCCTCTGCTAAAAATTGCTGTAAAGCCCGGTTATCGGGATCTTGCCTGAGCATCACTTCTAACAATTTAAGATTGCTCGCAAGAGCACTCTCAGCTAACCCAAGATCGCTTTCCCCTTCAAAAATATCACGGCTTTCTTGCATAACAGCCACTGCTTGGCGCACTGCTATTTTACGCAGCGAACAGCCCAATAGCAATACCACAACTATAAGCAAGCTACTTATGGTGCGCATCAGTAGGTCTCGGTTTCCAATCGTGCTTGGCAACTCGCTAACAACTGCCCAGCATCAAGCCCCGCATTTTGGGCAATAGTTTTTATGGCAAAGTCAAAACCCGCTTCCATACCTTTAAGACCACACATGTAAAAGAGAGTTCTCTCATCTTGCAACAAAGGTAGTAACTCTGCAGCCTTTTCTACCATTAGGTGTTGGATGTATTTACGACTGCCATCGGCATTTTTCTGTTCCCGGGAAATAGCCGTATAATAATGAAAATTCGGCGCCTGGTATGCTTTAAATTCCTCGTCATAGAGTAATTCATCGCGGTAGCGAGCACCCATAAAAAGATACACTGGCGATTGGTAGTTTTTTGTCACTTTAAAAAGGCGCTGCAAAAAACCGCGAAAAGGTGCAATACCCGTTCCTGTCGCCATAAAAATATAAGGGCGCTCAATTTCTTCGGCTATGGGTAACAAAAACTTACGCCCGGCGGGTCCCGTTAAAGTAAGTACATCCCCCGGCTTAGTATCACAGAGGTAATTGGAACAAACCCCCCTAATGGTTTCACCTGCTTCATTTTGATAGACTACTCGCTTTACTGTCAGTGTCAATTTTTCGGCGCCGACAACGCGACTACCTAGCGACGCGATGGAATAAAGCCGCACCGCGTGGGGGTTACCTTTTTCATTGACCCCCGGAGCAATCACTCCAACAGACTGACCGTCAAGGTAATTCATTTCATCCGCATCAATTACAATATGCCGCACGTCACTGTCGTCACGGTTGACCAATTGGCGGTTTTCAATAACTTTAGCAAGTAATGGATTGGCTTTTTTATAGGTATTCACTTCAACCACAGGCAGGGTAACAGTACTCATGGCAGGCTGAATCTCTGCTAACAGTTGTTCTTTCAAGCAGTTTTCAAATAATATATTCGAGAATTCCAGTAAATTCTCGCAGGCGATCAGATAGGCCAGCGCTTCTCGGAACAAACAAAACTTTACGGGGATCAGCTTTATCGATAGTGAAGCGATCGTCTTTCTGGATCAATTTCATCAGACGCTCAACCGCAATTTTTGTACTGGCAGATATGGTAAAACTAAAACCACTTTCTTCAGTATCAATCCTCTCTAAACGTAACTGGTGTCCCAACACGCGGATTTTTTCCTGTAATATCATGGCTTCAACTTGGGCCGGATATCCCCCAAAGCGATCTTCAAGCTGTTGTGCCACTGCTGCAATTTCTTCTAACGAAGTAGCCGAAGCTAATTTTTTGTAAAACTCCATTTTTTGCCGGGTATCTGAAATATAACTATCGGGAAAAAAGAAATTTTGATGAATGTTCACCACACAATCGGGAACTGGTTCTTTTTTCTCCGCACGTAATTCAGCAATTTTTTCTTGTAACATCTGAACATAAAGCTCAAAGCCAACAGCCATAATATCACCACTCTGCTCGGCTCCAAGAATATTGCCCGCTCCTCTAATTTCTAAATCCTTCATGGCAATTTTAAAGCCAGCACCAAGCTCGTCATATTCCTGCAATGTGTTCAGACGTTTTTGCGCAACCTCGTTTAACACCATCTTAGCCGGATAAAAAAAATAAGCATAAGCTTGACGATCGCTGCGCCCTACCCGTCCCTTAATTTGATAAAGCTGGCTTAAGCCAAAATCTTGTGCGTTCATCACAACTAATGTATTTACATTGGGGATGTCGATCCCCGATTCAATAATCGTAGTCGCAACTAAAATATCATAGACCTGCCGATAAAAATCAAGCATGGTTGTCTCAATCTGCTCTTCAGGCATCTGGCCATGCAGCACCGCTATCCTGGCTTTGGGCAACAACATGGAAAGGCGCGCAGCCTGTGCCTCAATGGTTTTTACCTTATTATGTAGAACATATACCTGACCGCCGCGTTCAAGCTCATGACGAAGAGCGGCTTTAAGAATTTCCTCATCTTCTTCAATGACATACGTTTCTATTTTCTGTCGGTTGCGCGGCGGCGTTTCTATTAAAGACAAATCTCGAATACCCACCAACGACATATGTAGAGTACGGGGGATGGGAGTGGCCGTCATCGTTAAACAATCCACATTATATTTGATATTTTTTATGGCTTCTTTGTGAGCTACCCCAAAACGCTGCTCTTCATCAATAACCAGCAATCCCAAATTGCGAAATGAAATTGACTTGGCAAGCAGTACATGAGTTCCAATAATAATATCAATTTTCCCTATAGCAAGATTTTCTTTAATATCGCGGATTTCCTGAGGACTTTTAAAACGACTAATATAATCGATAGTAACCGGATAATTACGAAATCTTTCTTTAAAAGTCTGGTAATGCTGAAAAGCTAAAATTGTCGTGGGACACAAAACCGCTACCTGCTTGCCCGCCATAACCGCCTTAAAAGCCGCACGTATGGCCACCTCTGTCTTACCAAAACCGACATCCCCACATACCAGACGATCCATCGGTTTTTCTGATTCCATATCCCGTTTCACTTCAACTATGGCATTGAGCTGGTGATCCGTTTCTTCATAAGGGAACGAAGCTTCAAATTCTTCTTGAAAAACAGAATCAGCAGGAAATGCAAAACCACGTGCCTGCTCTCGCTTGGCATAAAGCTCCAGTAACTCAAAAGCTAACTTTTGAACCGACTGCTTAACACGCTCTTTGGTTTTCTCCCAAGCAGATTTTTTACCCAGAAAATCAAGCCGCGGATTTTCTGTAGAACCAATATAACGATGAACTAAATTTAGCTGCTCCAAGGGAACATATAAACGATCTTTGCCAGCAAATTCTAACTCTAAAAAATCTCTCTCAAAACCAGCCACTCTCATGCGCTTAAGACAAACAAAGCGCGCCAAACCATAATTTACATGGACAACAATATCGCCTTCTTTGAGATCGACAAAACTTTCAATTACCTGCGACGTCGTTTTGCTGATATTGCCCACACGGGCAGTTTTACCAAAAATCTCATGCTCGGTAAGAAGTAGAAAATTTTCCGCAAATACCCCCGCTGCCAACGGAGACAACAAATAATTCGGGCGGATGGATACGTCTTTATAGGCTTCAAAGATATGCCGCAACCTCTCTGACTGCGCCTCGCTAGTGCAACTAAGAAAAATTTCTTTATCGCGACATTCTGCCGATTCAAGAAATTCAACAACCTGTGAAAAACGACCACGAAATTCGGCGGGTTCATAAAGCGGCAGACGGATATCATCAACAGAGCGTGAAACAGGATACATGTTTCTGCAAGCACGATCAAGCATCGCCGCAATGGCACTGGCAGAAAAAAATAACTTATCAGGATCAGCGACAAATTTACCCGCATTTTTTTCATACAGGAAGTGACGCTCCTGTTCAAGCTGCTCCATCCGCCGCAGGCACCCCTCTCGATCATAAACCGAAAAATCAAATTCTTGCCCTAAATAATCTAAAAGCGATGCTGTCTCAACAAAAAAAGGAAATACATCAAAAAGACCACCAACATCCCCACCGCGTGAAGTCAATAAAGGTGGGGGATGTAATTCATGGCCAGCTCGCACAAATTCTTTTTCAAGTATCTCGATTTCAGCGTCAGTAACCAGAATCTCCCGACGCGGATAAAGCGACAGACGTTGTTCGTTGCCAATAGATTTCTGAGTCAAAGGATCAAAAAAACGAATCGACTCAAGTTCATCACCAAAAAAATCCAACCGAATTGGATTGAAGTATGCCGGACAAAAAATATCAACCAATGAACCCTTAACGCTAAAATCACCCGGCTTTTCTACCAAAGCAACCCGCTCATAACCCATGCGCCCCAGGTACGATATCAGCTCAGCGAGAATGACATCCTCACCACTGCGCAGATGAAACGCCAGATCATGGAACTGCCCCGGCGCGACAACCCGCCCGGATAAAGCTTCTACCGAAGTGATCAGCAGACATTTTTTTTTCTGGGCTAATGTAGCCAGTGCCCGCGTGCGCCATCCCTCCCGTTCGACATCGGGACGCGCATAACTGAAAGGCAATGCGCCATGCGCAGGAAAGAAAAGTATTTCACTTTCATTGTTTTGTTCCGCTTCTGTGGCATACCAGCTTATCTCCGTATGCAGGCGACGCGCCGTCTTTTCCTCGGGAACAACGTGCAGCCAGACAGCGTGAGAGCGACTCTGCTGTTGCAGCCAGAAAAGCAATGGCGCCATAGAAGCCATAGATACCGGCGCTATTGTATTCCAATCCGTAGGCAAACTGGCAAACACCTCAGAAAACTTCTGCCACAGAGGTGACAACTGAGACAAATTCTGCTCTTCAGATCGTTTACCACGGCGTCTGACTTTCGGCACTTTGCCTTCCATCCGCCGGATGATTTTTTTTCTATAGACAACCCTTCAATGATTTATCGTCCCATGGTAGCCAGTAAGTCCCCCAGCAATCCTTGGTCTGAGAATCCACAGATACTTTAAGTAAACAGTAGGGGGCTGCCTGCCCCCTCGCAGCAGCCCGTCTGCCTTCACAGGCACCGGTTGCGGCATGCGGCGCTAAAGCACCGTACCCTCTCGAACCTTGCCGGAGACTGCCGGGCTTCCGTTACCTTTGCTCTTAGAATTTCTGAATAGAGCGAAACCTATGGCGGTCCATGCCTGGCTCATCCGACACAAAATGTCGGACAAATAGCACCGTCCGACAAGCCCTGTCGGATGACCTGATGGGGAATTCCCCACCAGAAAAACCGGCCACTTGGGACATAAATACCAGCTTTTTAGTAACTATCAAGCCCCGCTGGGGGATTGAATGACCCGTTGTTCAGCAATTCTTGAATTGATAGGGAATTCCCCATCACAGAGATAGCTCTCAAGCCCGATAAAACCAGTTCCCAAGGTAATACTTTAAGGCGCTTGGGAAGCTATCCCCCTTGCCTATCAACTAAACGCCGATACCAAGTCCGCTGCGGATGCTGCTCACTAAACGAGAAACCCTGCACATACATCTGCCGGAAATACTCATAAGCGGTCACAGCCACCGCATTCGATAAGTTAAGCGATCGAACCGGACCCCACATAGGCAAACGTACACGAAATGACAAACGACACAGAAGCGAAGGCGGTAAACCAGCAGTTTCATTGCCAAAAAGCAGGATATCCCCAGCGGCAAAACCAAAATCAAACAGCGAATGTTCACCCACTTTTGTTATCGCAATAACCCGACGTTCTTTCATTTCCTGAGCAAAATCTCGCCAGCGGGGAAAATGACGAAAATGTAAATCCTGCCAGTGATCAAGCCCGGCACGCCGCAACTGTTTTTCATCCCAAGTAAAGGCGGCTTTACCGACTATTGCTAACGGAGTTGCCAAAGCAACGCACAGTCGCGCGATATTACCGGTGTTGGGTGGAATTTGCGGTCGGTATAGAGCAATGAGGGGTTTGGGGATGGAGGACATCCGACAAAATCATGATTGGCGACTGCGGCGGCAATTTTTTTCTGGTGTATGGTCTGGTACCGGCGGGCTTATGCGGTAATCACACTGGGGTTTATTTTTTTTACTTTTTTGTTAACTTTTTGGCCGGAGTTACTCAAGTATATTCCTTCACCTCGGGCGGATGGCTATGGGCACACTATGAAACGGGAGTGGCAGCAACAAGCAGAACGGCTTGCCAGCCACATGGCGCGCCCCCGCTTTTGATGGGGAATTCCCTATCAAAAACTGCTAATGACAAAATTATATTACTTATAACCGCTAAAAACTAATTTTTTTTAGTTTTTTTTCTTAATCTGCAAATTTTACCTCTGGCTCTGGGTATATACATATAGAAAATCCCAAAAACTTGGAGGATCAATGAAATACCACGGAGAACAAAATCCCTATAACGTTGACGCACTATGGGAAACCAGATTGCGCCCGGAAATAGTCGCACAAATAAGAGAAGCCGCACATATCTATAAAACAACAATGTCATGGGTAGTAAGGTATTGTGTGTTTAAACTATACCGAAAAAAGAAAATCTCCAGCGCTACCTTACATGACATGGCTGCCGAGTTACGAGAGAAAAATCAACCTGTGCCAATACCAGCAAGTAAATTACACCGCTTGCGCCTCTGCCTATATGGCGATGATGAGAGAATTCTCTTAGAACTAAAATATCGCTTTCGGCTAACGACCACCATGTTGATTCGGATAGCTTTAGTTTTATATCTAAAACAGTTACTATCAGCTTCAGTCGCACCGGAATATTTTTTCTTTTATGGTTTGAAATTCTTTGCTAATACCGCCATTAAATATTCAAGAAAGAGAAAAATTCCTCATGTCGATTTTCATATAAAGAGTATATTTGCGATCGAGGACTATTGGGGGCGACCATTTGGTTTTCTTCCTGAATTTCTTATATTTGCAGGGTAGGATTTACGGAGGGAAGTATAATTTAGGATTTTAAGATATTTTTAGTATTACAACAGAAGCTACTTTAGGACGATATATATGAGTGTGAGATCCTTGCAGACCTTGCTGGCTTGTCTGAGCTTTATGGTATCTCTTTTGATGGGGAATTCCCCATCAAAGGCCTTTAGACTGAAAGGCCAGGTTGATCGCATAGATCGTCCCAGCGGACGACTACAGGTAAAAATACCAGCCAATTCACAACAAAACACTGTCGGCCAGTACCGTATCTATGACTCTAAGGGAAAACCCTTAGCTGACTTTACAATCCTAAACCAGAGAATAGAAAACCAGCAGGTTATTATTGAGGGAATCGCTCATCGAACGTCTGGAAGGATCACTGTCGGCATGGAGTTGCAATTAGAGTTGGCGGAGGCACCTATCTCAATCCTACCTGATCGTTTCAAAGAGGAAACAACACCGCCGCCAATAATCAACTATGAGGATGGTAGTGAAGGGGTATTAATCCCTCAGGGGAAATTATTATTTGGCACCCAGATGGTCGGTACCCTGCACTATACATCCCCCCCACAGATGAAGCGCAATGAGTACCAAACAATGACTGGGCGCCGCGCAGTTCACTATATTGATTTACCTTCTTTTTATATGGATCGTTATGAGATTAGTCGTAGGCAATTTTTGAAATTTTTAGCGGCTACGGGGTCGGCGTTACCACCGACTTGGCATGATGAGGGTAATTTGGATTTACCGGCGGACTTGGTGAGTTATCGTCAGGCGGAGGCTTATTGTCGTTGGGCTGGTCGTCGTTTACCGACGGAGTTGGAGTGGGAGAAGGCGGCGCGTGGTTCAGGGTTAGCGGGATATATTAATGAAAAAGAGGAATTTTTGTTTCGCGAGGTTCCCCAGAGCTATCCCACGGGAACCATATTTGACCCGCAACGGTGTGTCACGGCTGATACTTATGATGGGGTTTTCCCCATCAAGGCGATGACCGATGAAAGCCCTTACGGCATTTTCGGCATGTGCGGAAATGCGCCCGAATGGACCTCAAGCTGGCTTGCCCCCTACCGAGGCAATACCCTGAACCACCCCTGGTTCGGCCGCAAATATAAAGTCATTCGCGGCGGCGGAGTGCGCCTACCTAAAAAATTCGCCCGCGCCTACGAACGCATGGCCGGCGGAATCCCCTCCCTAGAAGAAGACTACCGCGCCGGCTTTCGCTGCGCCCGCAACGCCAACTAATGAGCCTGAATTACAATCGTATGATAAAGATCCGTCGCTAAAGGAGCTGTCGTTAAATCAAGCGGCATATCATGCTCACCAATGGTAATATTCTCTTGCCAACGAAAAACAACATGACTAAAAGGACGAATCGTCGCCGGCGGCGTGATATAAATCCGTGGCCTATACAACGATGAAAAACCCCAAATATTCGCCTGGTGCATTATCAGGTGTTGACCCGCAGCAAAATAATCGGTGACAGTAAGGGCAGGATAGCCATACCCCGCCGGAATCGATCGTTTAGCAGAATTTAACACAATACTAGCACCCCAACGAACATAAGCTTCAGCAAATTTATTAAAATCACCACTGCCATTATCACAAGTTTCACCCTGCGCCCGACGAATGGCACACCCTAAACCCGTAACAGAATCAATATTAGAACGCACTAATTCCCGAAAAAATGTATAATTCCCTCCACCATAGTGCCGTGCCAAAAATCCCCCAAATGAGGAAACATGAGCATAACTATCATAAATAGTACAATCGCCTGAAGTACTGCTAGACCAGACGGTTATGTTACACACCGGAGTTTTGGCAAACTGGGCTAACCGACTACCATCGCCAAAAGAGGGGCCGGTATTGGGCCCCGTAATAAAGTGCGCTAAAATATCCTCAGAGGCTGTTGAGGCCAGCTCATTGAGCCATACAGGGGAAGCGGTATTCTGCACCACTTGCTTTTCATAAAAATGAATCATATGCTGGAACTCATGGGCCAGCGTGGTCATCATAATAGCCGGCCCGGGCAAAGTCACCTGCCAGCTGCCGCCCTGCATTAATCCCATGGTAGCTGAATCCATAAAGAAAACCAAAGCGTTATTGCCATACTCATGATTTAATATATTATTGACTGCCCAAAAATAACCCAGAATACCCCAAGGGCCATTGTTGCCAATATCATAATACACAATGTGGATTTCGTTCTGGGGGTTAGCAATTAAATTCCCATAGGGATGAGATCCCCATTCATCCCCATAGACTTTGCGTGTCATATCATAGATATTAGGAGATGCTGTACCAAAACCCGAAAGCACCGCATTGACTCGGTGGGGGGTCATGCGCTGGTTATGAGCCTCATTCGTTGACCAAGCACTATCATTGACCCAAACATAGAGGCGTTTACCATTACTTAAATCAGCAGAGCCGCGCAAGGTAGAAGAGACGGGACCGTCATTCGTTTTCCAGGTGCGGGTAGTTGTGCCTACGGTATTGGCGGATGGATTGCCAACTGAGCCCGCACCAAACATCCCCCCTATAGATTGATTGATGGCGGGTACCAACGTTACTTTTTTGTTATTAAACTCGCGGATATGTTGGGGCACTTTATTATAGCGTTCTTCTATGGGAGGCAGCTCATCGCTCCCTGCTGTCATGCTAAATTGTGGCCTTGCCATAGAGGCCATGATAGTGCCGCTGCCACTACCTGAGGGGATGGGGCGATCATTACTTTGAAAATTGGTATAGACAATAAAAATATCGGCATTTTGTAAACTAGTTAGGGGTCCCGGCACGCTGGAGTTGCCCTCAAAGTGTAAGATCCCTTGGGCGCTGGCGGCATCGATGGCTTTTTTATCTTCGGGGTTGGCTGGCGCCTCTAAGCTCTCTAAAAAGCCTACTAAATCTGCACAACCTGCTAACAGTACTGATAGGGAAATCCCCATCAAGTAAGTTATCCAGAGGCGGGGGGGATGGTTTGGCTGCATCAGAGACCTCACTTTTTCAGAATGGTATATTTTTTTATTTCGATATCCGCAATTAGTCTAGGGATTTCACCCTGTTTTTTAGACGCAGAAGTACAGCCTTCAAGTTTGACTTCCTGGTTCTGGTATTTTTCGCGCAATTCTTTTGCCTGTGCATTGTCGGTAATTCGGTAGTAACCATCCTCCGTCTTTAATACCAGATCGGTAAAGGGTTCATTACCCACCAGCAATAGCGTGCCCTGTACTTTTGTGGTGGATTTACAGCTTTGGGCTGTCATAGCTCCGGCCGAGAGTAAGCAACTGAGGATAAGAACCTGTAGGATGGCGTGTCTTGGGGACATATTCCCTCTTGTTTTTGCGTTTGCTTTTCGTCAACCCTATTTAGACGATTTACCAACTTGAAAAGTTGCTATTTCTTTTGATGGGGAATTCCCCATCAAATACGGCATTCCTGAACTAAGAAAAGCCGGGGGGATCGCGAAGGCCAGGTGAGGCTCTTAAGCCAAGGTTCGAGGGAGACAGGGCTAAGCCGCATGCCAGAGTCGGTTAGCCGCAGCGGGGGTGCCCAGTTGCTATGGTATTCTATACCAATACTTAGGGAGTTCGTGAACTGGTGGGGAATTCCCCATCAAATACAGCTTTGATGTGAAGCTTAACCCCTAAAAAGGACTGTTTAGCCCAAAGAAAACACCAACCATTGGGCTTGACGCTCTGTTGTGTCATCACAAAAAAGCAAAAATTCCAGTTCACGAGGATTTCATGCCACAACCAAAACTTCTCCAAGACGCGGCAGCAGGTAATGCGCGATTTTTTCTGCAATTTGGCGGTCAAGGAGCCCCCTACTTAAAAGAGTTGCAAACCCTTTACAAAGAAGAAAAAATGAGGCGCTTTTTTGAGATTGCTTTGTCTGCTGTTTCTGATGCCCTCAAACGCGCGGGCAACACCCCTGCCCTGCCCTTTGCTGTCGAGCTTAAAAAATGGCTTGAAGATGAAACTACGGCTCCTTCAGACGACCAACTGGCCATTGCTGGCGTTTCTCTAGGACTAATTCAGGCAACCCAATTAGCTCACTATGAATACCTACACCAAATGGGCTTTGACCGTCAAGAAATGCTTAAATATACTATTGCGGCCAGTGGTCACAGCCAGGGTTTAATTACCGCCAGCTTTGCTGCCCTGTCGCTATCGGGTAGTGATTATGAAACTGCGATTGCTAAATACATCCAATACCTGTTCTTGATGGGGGTAAGGGCGCAAGAGACTTTTACTGCCACTTTTGCTTCGGATATAGAAAAGGCAACGTCAGAAGCTTTGGGGGCCAAAAATCCAGCACCCATGGTGGCGGTATTAGGTGAAGAACATCCTTATGTAGAAGGTTTGGTAAAAGTTTTTAACGCTCACCAGAGTGCCGACAAAAAAATATTTGTCTCTTTATACAATACGCCCAGCAATCGCATCATTAGCGGGGCGCGTTCATCTTTAATAGCGTTTCACGAGCAGAATAAAACAGCTTTTGAGGCAAAAGGTATTAAGTATGTCTATCTGCGCGCTTCTTGTCCATTTCACTGTGAATTGATGGCGCCAATTAAGCCGCGGTTTGCGCCGGATATCGAGGCTATTGGTTTTAACTACACAGGTGCTGATTTAAAATTTCCGGTATATTCTTTTGCAGACGGTTCCAACTTGCAAAACGAAGGCGCCTTGGGTATGCGGATGTGTGATGATCTCATGGTGCAACCCCTGTATTGGGATAAATCGATGAAGCCGGTAGCTGACAACATGGCCATCACGCATATTCTCGATTTTGGTCCCGGCAAAACTAGCCAGCGCTTAAGCCAAGAGACTTTGCAAGCTTTCCAGCGGGAAATCCCCATCTTTGCTGTTGCCTTTGCCAAAGATCTCAAGATTCTGTTGGCAGAATAACAGATCGTGAATTGGCCGGCGCTGGTAGGGTTTCTTTTGTTTTCACCGGTAGCTGTGTGGCTTTGTTTTTATATTTTCTACTGGCAGATGCACTTTCCCCTGCTATACTTAGCAGCAGCTCTCAGTAGTATCCCTGCGCTTGGGGCTGGTGCAACTCTTATTAGTGAGTATATGAGCCGCAGAAAGTAAGCAGCCGCAGGGTAATACCATCCTTCTGATGCAGCTTAAGCGCAACACCATATTTCTGATGGGCATGCTGATCGCCATGTCGATTTGGGGCTTTGCGTGGGCCATTGGCAAATTAGCAGCCCTGCAATTAGCTTTAGCGCCTTTGATTTTTTGGCGTTTTACTATTAGTGCAGCGGGGTTGTTGGTATTTCTCCTTGCCAGCCGGCAATCGCTGCGCCTGCCCCGTTTAGTTTGGCTTCCTGTTTTGGTTGGGGGTAGTAGTATGGCCTTGTATAATTATTTCTTTTTCGCTGGTGTGCGCAATGGTCTCTCTGGCGCCGGCGGGGTTTTGGTTACGACTACCAATCCCATCATCACTTTTTTGCTGGTTGCGCTCTTCCGGCGTCGCTTACTAAAATGGGGGGATATATTGGGTCTAATGCTGGGCTTTATCGGCGGTATGCTAATGTTACGTATTTGGGAAATTGAGGAAGTGCAATTTCTCAAAAGTGGTAATTTATTTTTTTTACTGGCATCATTTACTTGGGCGTTTTCGACTTTTGCGGGGCGCCGGGCGGGCACGGTAATTCCGCCGGTAGTATTTACTTTCTATACATTTTTTCTGGCTGCTTTACTCACTTTTCCTTTTGCGGGGAACAATGCGGGTGAGCAGTTGTTGGCTGCAGTAGCTCACAACGATTTTTTCATTTGGCAGTTGCTTTTTCTCACTGTAGTGACCAACAGCTTTGCTACTGGCATATATTTTAACGCGACAAAAGTATTGGGTTCTAGTCGGGCAAGTTCATTTATCTTTTTGGTGCCAGCCACGGCCATGCTGGGTTCTTGGCTTATTTTTGGCGAAAAGCCACAGCTCACCACACTGTCAGGCGGCGCTTTGGCTCTACTATCTGTGATGATTCTTAACCGGAGGCCAGCAAATGAGCGTAATCTTGTTGGGAAAGTTTGATCATCTCTTTGGCAGTTAACGCATTATACGTTTCAACAATGGCTACTTTTTTGTCTTTCTCACCGGGCATCTGCTTGTAGGTTAAAAAGTAATGGCGCAGTCGTTCAATCATCGCTTGGGGGGCTTCGGTAATATCGCTAAGCTCACCAAAGGCGGGATCATCTTTGAGTACCGCAATAATTTTATCGTCAGCTTCATCCCCATCAATCATGCGAAAACCACCAATGGGAATGGCGGCAATTAAAATCCCATTTTGGTTAATAGGCCGCTCGGTTAAAACACAGATATCCATGGGATCGCCATCACCTTTGATTTGGGAGTTGCCAGTTATAACCGCAGCGGCTTTACCCACTTGCCCGCCGCAGTAGGTTTGCGGGATAAAGCCATAGAGCGAGGGGCACAAGTTGGAAAACTTTTGCGGGCGGTCGAGGCGCAGCAGGCCAGAGGCTTTATCCACTTCATACTTCACTGTATCGGTAGGGACAATTTCAATAAAGCAATTGACGATATCGGGGGATTGTTCACCAATTGAAACTCCATGCCAGGGGTGAGCTATTGTCTGGGGAAAGCGCATGTTTTACTATTGGGAAAATTGCTTTGCTATGGCAAGTGTAAAATCTAATTTAGAAATTTGCGGCAACGCTCGGCTAATACGCACCACTACTATCTGCGGTGAGCTAATAAGTTCAAAATATAGCAGGGTAGTATTCACAGGACAGCTACCACTCTCACAGCAAGAGACTTCTGCCCGCAGCGATGTTTCTAACATTTGCGGGAATTTTTTTGCTAACCACCTACATAAATTAGGGTGGATATTTTTTATTTCTGCAAAATTATATTTTTGTATTGTGTGGTGCGTGTGACTCATGGGTTATAATCTAAATTAGGCATAAGCCATTTTTCTACTTCAGCCACTGACATCCCTTTACGTTGGGCATAGTCGGCCACCTGATCGCGACCAATTTTTCCCACGGCAAAATATTTCGCTTGGGGGTGGTTAAAATACATCCCACTGACGGCTGCAGCTGGGGTCATCGCACAGTTCTCTGTAAGGTCTAATCCAATGGTTGCAGGCACCTTGAGCAAAGCAAACAGCTTGCGTTTTTCAGTATGGTCCGGGCAAGCAGGATAGCCCGGCGCGGGGCGAATCCCGCGATAATTTTCTTGGATTAAATCTTCTAATGTTAGTTTTTCTTCTTTGCCATAGCCACACAGTTTGCGGGCTTCGGCATGTAGGTATTCAGCAAAAGCTTCCGCTAAACGATCGCCTAAAGCTTTTGCCATAATGGCATTATAGTCATCGTGTTTATCTTGAAATTCACGCGCCAATTCTTCAACACCATGGCCTGTAGTTACGGCAAAAAATCCCAAGTAATCTACACGCCCCGAGTTTTGCGGTGCGATATAGTCAGCTAAAGAGTAATAAATTTGCTCTTTTTCTTTTTTCTTTTGCTGGCGCAAAAAACAAAAAGTCTCTAATTCATGCGACAAGCTCTCGTCGGTATAGATTTTTACATCATTGCCATAAGACACGGCAGGGTAAAATCCCATGACGCCTCTGGCAATAAAACGTTTTTCTGCAATAATCTGCCGCAATAACTTTTGTGCATCTTCATACAACTCTTTAGCTTGGGCACCTACCACAGGGTCATTTAGCAAACGAGGAAAGCGCCCCCTAATATCCCAAGCTAAAAAGAAAGGCGACCAATCGATATATTGTGCCAATAAAGCTAAATCTACATTATCATACACTTTGCAGCCAATAACCTCTGGCTGGGGGATATCAACATCCTGCCAATGGCTCATAAATTTTAACTGGTTTACTTGCTCATAAGGCAGTAATTCGCGGTCGC
>CALHRC010000186.1 GCA_938038265.1 uncultured bacterium | reverse complement strand
TTTTTGCATTTATTGCTCCATGCTTTGCCTCTGGAATGTCTCAAGATTTAGTTTCTTTTATTGGCAATGCGGCAGGTTCTCTGGCTGTTCTGAAATTCAGCGCCTATGCTTCGGGGGGAAGTGTCTCGCTTTTGGCATCGGCCTGGGATTCTGGTCTCGATTTCTTAAGCTCACTAATCAACTTCGGCGCACTAATATTTGCCCGCCGTCCGGCTGACTTGGAACACCGTTTTGGCCATGGCAAAGCCGAGGCGATGGCTGGTTTAGCCCAGAGTCTGGCCATTTTTCTGTCAGCGGGTTTTATCCTCTACCGTAGCTTTGAGCGTTTTTTGTCGCCGGTGCGTGGAGCAATGGATTGGCTTTCGCTGGCTGTTATGGTTCTAGCATTGCTGGTTACGATTACCTTAGTCATACACCAGAGACAGGTTGCCCGCCGTACAGGTTCTCTGCTGGTGGCCGCCGACAGCCTGCACTATGCAGGCGATGTGGCTGCCAATATTGGAGTGATTCTGGCTATCGTAATTTCACCTTTACCGGGTTTGGAATTTGCCGATCCGGTGATGGCGGGCCTGTTTTCATTTTATATTTTTCGTTCTGGCGGGGGCGTCTTTAAGTCAGCGTTGGATATTTTGCTGGATAGGGATGTCTCAGAAGAGTACCAAGGTCTGCTGGATCGAGCGCTTGCCGCAGAACCATTGGTGCGGGGTTACCATGACCTGCGGGCGCGCAGCGATGGCAGTACTCATTTTCTTGAACTACACCTTGAGCTGCCGGCCAACTTGCCGTTGTCGGAGTGTCATGCCGTGGGCGAAAGAGTGAGCGCGGCTCTGAAAACAGAAAATGAGAATATTGAAATTCTGGTGCATTTTGACCCAGTGTAGTTCCGGATGGGTAATTACCCACCAACATCTCAAAAATGGGGAAATGGATTGACAGAGCTGCGCCCCTCGGTTTGAGGTAAGTGCTATGGCGCTAAAGGCTCTTGAAGAAGTCTATAAGAAAAGAAAAATTCCTGCCCGCTATGACGGTATTATCTGCACCTTTGATCTGGATAAGACTTATCTGGCAACAAAATTTGAAAAACTTTCCGGGTTGGTAAAAATTCCTTTTGAGAAAGCCAACGAAAAAATAAATATCCCCGGTGCTGCTGCCATTGTTCGTGAACTGCGGCGGGGGGTTAGTAAAGATGCGCCATCCACCCCAATCTTTTTTATTTCAGGGTCGCCGCGTATGTTGGAAGGGGTGATCAGGGAGAAGTTAGAGATGGATGGTGTGACTGTTGACGGCATTTTATTTAAGAATTTCAACGATGCTATCCGCAAGCTGCAGTTTAAGAAACTGATCGATAAGATTGGTTACAAGCTGGCTGCGCTGCTTTACGCTCGTTCGACGTTCCCCCCGAAAGCGAGGGAGCTGCTGTTTGGCGATGATTCTGAGTATGATGCGCTGATCTATTCGCTCTATGCGGATATTGTCTCTGGTAAACTGGATGACTATGAGGTAATGACTATCTTAAAAAAGTGGGACGTGGCACCTGATGAGAGACTGCTGATTCGTGAAATTCTGGACTTACTTAACGAATCTGCTTTCAAGCGACGCGATGTCGTCGATGGCATTTATATCCACCTCGAAATGGGGACTACGCCAAACCTGCATACCCGTATATCGCCTCTAGTGACGCCGACGCAAAATTATTTTCAGACAGCGGTTCTCTTGTATAATGGGGGTTACATCACCCGGCACGGTTTGTTCCGGGTAATTTCAGAGTTGATCCGCACCTATAATTTTGGCATTAACCAGTTTGCTACTTCTACTGAGGATCTTATTCGGCGCTCGCTTATTGACCGGCGTGAAGCAAAAAAACTACTAAAAATAATATCTAAGAATAACCCCTTGTTTTTGCCGCGACGGATTTTGGTTGATTTAGTCTCTGAGTTTGGCCGGGCATTTAGCAGTATCAACAGCAGCCTGCCTGAGACCATAAGCCACCCAATCCGGCGCAGTGAAGATAAAACAATATCGTTAGTGGAGCGTTACCTGCGTATCACGCCGGAACGCAATGTGTAAGGATTTTTGAGGTACATAAGTTAGGTTTTCTCGCGCAGGGATTTAAGCAATTTGGCGATATCATTGGCAGCTTTTTCATTGGTGAAATCCCGGGTACTGTATTCCAATGAGGCGGTATAGAAGAGGGATTTAGCATCAGGGCCAATGATCCTAAGCTGCAATACAGTTCTTGCGGGAGAGCGGTAGATCTCTCCTGTTAAAATATAGCCACGGTAATCTTTGCGGGCTAAAATTTCGGCGACAGAGCGGAAAATTTCAAAGCGGTGGTAAAGCCGCCGGTTCTGGCGCTTGTTGGTATGGCGTCTGAGGTGGTCGGCAATGGACTCGCTCTGGCTGTAGTTACCGGCGAGGTACTCTGACAGTTTGCCTGCGAGTGCTTGTGTCAGTTCGGCATCAAACTGCGGCTGGTCGTCGGTGTTGAAGATGCCGGCAAAAACCAGCGGTTCGGATTCAGGCAGCCGGTTGCGTTGCAATTCAGCAGTGACTACGCCTGCCTCTATGGGTTTAGCATCGGCAATTATATAGATAATCTCTATTTCGTGTAAGCCATCCTCATTTTCGTCTCTCAAGGTCTTGGTGATCTTGCCATTGCGATAGGTATGGATTTCATTGAATGTGCCGCGGTTTTTGGTATCAAGCCACACTTCAGCAACCAGGCCGTCGCTCTGGAACCAAGTCTTCTGTGCAATAATTTTTCGGTTTTCGTTTAATTTGGCTTCAAATTCCAGATAGCCATTGAGGTAACGCCGCCAGGTATCGATGAGACCGTTGCCATCAGAATCCTGAAATTCAAAAACTTCAGTGTTGTGCCGCAGGCGCAGCAGGCCCGACTTACTTTCAGGGTTCGGTGATTCGTCGGTAAAAGCAGAAAAATGGCGTTTGATTTGCTCGCGTTCTATAGGAAAGGTAAACTTGCTGTCGTAATCCACCGCTATTGGTAGTGGTTTTTTACCCGCTGCAATATCAAAATCAACTTCCATGATGGCTTGGGCCGAGTAGAACCATCCGCCAGCGGTGAACACTACACTATGTAAAAAAAACTTAAATTTTCGGCGCCGCCGGGTAGCCCTCATAGCGAGATCCTCAGCAGGTAATAACTGTCAATAGTGCTAAAATAGTCGGCGTAGAATTCAGCCAGCTCCTGCCAGTAGAGGAAGCTATCTTCGCCCGATGAAAATGAAATGTTTTTAGCGGCCACCAGTGTGCCTTGGTAAAGTTCAAAGAGGCTGGTGCGGATCTCCCTACTGTTGGGCGTTTCAACATAACGTACGTCGAGACGCCACTCAACTTTCAAGGGGGCATTGATATTTTCGTTGAGCGTATGTAGGTTTTTACCCAGCATGGTGCTCAGTTTGCCGCCGGCTTCTACCGTAGTGGAGAAAGCATCCCAATAGCCATAGGTGTCTTCCGAAGGCAGGCTTTCGAGGTTAAGCCAGAGGCCCATTTTCCGTCCGGTTAAGATAATTTCTCTCTGCCCACGTCTTTCGAGGTTTTGTAGGTGGATTTCATCTTCAGGCTGTAGCGCTACCCGGCGTAGCCGGCGGGTTATCTGGCGGTAGCCGGCAGTTTCTTGTCGGGTGAGGGTCAGCGCCTGCAGCTTTTCGGCCCGGTATGAGCTGCGGAAGGGAACCAGGCGGTAGGGTTCGTATTTTATTTCAATATTTTCGGTATTGGTCGGCACGCTCTCGCTTAGCCGGCGGTTATCCGGGCGCGAGGTAGCAAAAGCTGACTGTTGGTAGAGCAGGCTAATGAGGATGTCACCGCCATTGGGGCCATCTCCTAAAGAAGCGCCGATGAGTGCGCTGAAGCGGTTCTGTTCGTTACCGAGGCTTAAGCTGCCCCCTAAGGTGTAACTGATACCAGAGAAATCTACCTGGATCCCCGCCCGGGGCGAGATATAAAAATAAGGGAAAAATTGTGCGCCAAAATGATAGCTATGGCTTTCAATCAAGGAGTAGCCATAGTCAGCCGAGCCGCGCAGCCAATAGATTGGTTCATAGCTTAGGCCGCTGCGCAGCGACAGAGGCTGGCGCTCTTTTTCACCGCCGCCATAAAAATCAAAATCGGGGCCAATGTTGCGCACCGCAAGGCCGGCAGAAAATTGGCGGTACCCTGCCTTCTGTAGGGGTAGGTTAAAACGGTACTGTACGCCGAGATCCCCCCCAAAGCTCTGTGAGACTTGGGGGCCAAGCTGTAATCTGAAATAACGCAGGGTGCTACCCACGGCAAAGTTGGGGAATAATTCATAACCGGCCGAGACGCCAAATTCTGCGTTAAGCATAGAGAGCATGTTATCGGTATCTATAAAATCAGTTACCTGTCGGATGCCCTGGTTCAGGTAGAGAGCCGAGCCAAAAACCCCGGCGCTGAAGTGGGGCGCAAAAGCATAGCTGTACATGACGCTGTCGCCATTCATGTAATTGCCCAGAACCATGTGGGTAAGCTGCAGTTCATTACGCCCGGTGAGACCCAGCCCGGCGGGATTGTAGCGCATCGCGGCAGCGCCCTGAACAGACGCCACCCCGGCATTGCCCATGCTCTGGTGGTAACCTTCAATAGGAACCGTCAGAAATAGGGCATCCGGCCACAATGGCGCAAGGGCGGCCAGCAAACAGCTAAGGCAGGCAGTTAATTTTCTGAAACCGCTCATCTACCGTACCTAATTAGACGAGGCAAGCACTATTTTTTACGGTTTTTTTTCGTGCATTTATGTTAAATTGCCGCTTATTGTGCATGTTTCGGAAAAAGGTGCCTGAACGCACTTTTTAGCATTCACCCCTTTCTGTGGCGGCGTCAATCACTTAATAAGCTGGTACCCAGCCGACGGCAGAGCTGGGCCAACTGCTGCTGTTCAGTGCTTTCTAACGAGCTAAATTGTTTTCTAATCTCTTCGGCATGTTGGGGAAATATTTCGGCAATCAGTTTTTTTCCCTTGGGGGTCAGGTGAATCTGGTAAGCGCGCCGGTCGGCTTTTTCACGATGGCGTTTGACCAGACCGTCGCGCTCCAGGTTATCGATCACCCGGGTTAGGTTACCCCCGCTTTTGAGAAGCTTATGGGCGAGGTGGCACTGCCGCATGGGACCCAAGTGGTATAGCGCTTCCAGTACCCCAAACTGGGAGAGGGTGAGCCCAGTTTTTTCGAGTTTACGGGATAGCAGGTTATGCAGTGAATCGGCTGCCCGACTTAGCTTTACAAAGGCGTCTAAAGCCAGACGGGTATTTTCTGACCCCTGGTAGCGAATCGGCATGAAAATAATTAACTATTTAATAATTGCTATGTCAAATATATTTCCATCCACCGGCTTGTACAGACTTCACTAGTTATTCCATAACCTCATTGACGACCTGAGTCATTTTTGGTAGATTCCGAAGGTATGGCAGAAGCAGATTTCGGGGATGAACTTCCCCCCGTAGGTAACCAGGAAGGTGAAGCGCCAATTGTGCGCCGGAAAACTCGTACCGTTGTTGTCGGCGGAGTACCCGTTGGTTCCGGGCACCCAATTCCGGTGCAATCGATGACAAAAACTAAAACCGCAGACTGGCAGGCTACGGTAGCACAGATCAAACAATATGAAGCCGCCGGCTGCCAAATTGTGCGGGTCACCGCCAATGATGAAGCTGCTGCTTTGGCATTAAAACATATCAAGCAGAATATATCGATACCTCTTGTGGCGGATATACATTTTCAACACAAGCTCGCCCTAATTGCAATTGAGTCGGGTGTGGATAAGATCCGCATTAACCCGGGCAATATCGGCAATGAACATAAGATATCTGAAGTTCTCAAGGCAGCTAAAGACGCTGGGGTGCCCATACGTATTGGGGTAAATGCCGGTTCTCTGGAAAAAGACATTCTGCGTAAATTTGGCTTTCCCACTTCAGATGCTCTGGTTGAGAGCGCCCTGCGCCATATTAACATCTGCGAAAAGTATAATTTCCCTGATGTAATAGTGTCGCTCAAATCTTCTGATGTCCATATGATGATACAGGCCTATCGTAAACTAGCGAAGCTGGTCGATTATCCATTCCATCTGGGGGTCACTGAAGCGGGCACGACCTTCCAGGGGACGATTAAATCATCAATTGGCATTGGCACGTTGCTTGCCGAAGGAATTGGCGATACGATTCGGGTGAGTCTAACCGATGACGGTGTTGAAGAAATCAAGGTCGGCCGGGAGATTCTGCGTTCTCTCCATTTGGTCAGCTTTGGTGTTACCCTGGTCTCTTGCCCAACCTGTGGCCGGCTTGAAGTGGACCTCTTCCGTATTGCACGTGAAATTGAAGAAGCGGTTGCTGCAGTGCGCACCCCGCTGAAAGTTGCGGTGATGGGCTGTTTAGTAAATGGCCCCGGGGAAGCTAAAGACGCTGATATCGGAATTTCTGCGGGGCGCGAATCAGCCATTCTCTATGTGAAAGGCGAGTCGAAAGGGAAAATCGAAGAAAAAGAAATAATCCCCCGGCTGCTGGAAGAAATCAAGCTACTGGAAAAAGAGCTAACTGTAAAGTAAATGGGTTTTCTGACTGCCATCCGCCGCATGATAAAGCTAATATTAGATCACTCTTTCAGTTTTATCACCGCCCTAACTTTATGCCAGTTGCCGCAATTCATGACGCAATACCAAGATGCTTTAGCTGGTGCTCATTTTGAGGCAGAGAAATCGGTTGTGGCGATTAGAGAGAGGGCCGAGCGCAATGGAAAAACTCTGGATGAATTTATTGGCAAGCACCTGATCAATCCAGACACTGATTTTAAGGCTTCTGGCGAGTTGATGCGGGCCGAGGTTGAACGGGAAAGACAATACCGCTTGGCGCTCAATGAACTCAAAAACGCTGCGGTTTGGTTGCGCCCGATTGTATTTGTGAAACATTATGAACATGCGCTGGCCAAAAAAATTGACTTTAAACCGGCCCTGCCTCTGACACTCGAAGCGGCCGTCTATGCTTTGCTGGGCATCTTGCTGGGCATGGGAATCTTCCGGTTGTTAGTTGTAGCACTGCGCTGGATCTTTCCGTCGGGAAAGAAAAAATATACTGCCCCTGACCTGTCTCTTGGTCGCTGATTGCCTTACTGGTAAAACCTAACTTATGGCACCAGAATATATTTGGCGTTCTGGTACAAACTGTTGGTTTAAAAAGCGAGATTCACCAAAAAAGAGAGGATTAACAATAGCGCTGCCAACAGAAAAAAAATAAGTAGTGCGGCCACTATCACGCTTAACAGCCAGAAAAAACGTTTGGTACCGCTGAGTCCCAGCATCTTTTCGGCACCCAGGTAGAAAAGAAAGAACATATAAATAAATAAAATTCCCGAGAGCAGCGGGCCAAGGTAAGGAATAGGCAGTAAAGGGAGAGACACCGTTAATGGAAAGGCCGAAAAAAAAGTCAGTTTAATGCCTATGGACGGGGTAATCGGAATCCCGAAAAGTTCGGTGGTCTCTTCGGCAATCAGGCTGATGAGGTAGAATAAGATAATTATGGCCACAGCGAAAACTACTGGAGTAATCACACCTATAGCCAAAGACCTTTTCAAATTGTCGCCACGGAGTACTGCAGCCAATAGAAAGGTTGGGAGCATCGCCAATAAAAACGGCAGGTAGTATTTTTTAAGCATCATCCGCACAGTGGGGATATATTCTTCCCGAATGATTAGCCAATGCTCTGCAGGAGTTTGCAGCAGCCCACGCAATCTTGCCACTAACGGATGGGTCATAACTTAAGCGGTTTTTGCTTAAAGTCAGTCGGTCAAGATTTATTTCTTACTGGCACGATAATTGTTGAACAGCAGATCTGCCCGGTAAGAGACATCCCCCTGCTTTAGTACAACTTCTAGAATTGATAGTCTCTTGGTTGATGGTATTAGCTTTACGTTGAGATGGCCGTTACTGGCATCATAATGATATGACTGGGGGATTGAAGACACTTTGATTTGCAGCGCTTTGGGATCGAGATTGCGCGGTAGATTGAGTTTGAGATCGGTTGCGCCCGTAAGCCAGGCGCCTTCAGAAAGATTATGCAGTTGCACGGGCAGAGAGCGGCTGTGCAGGTAATCGCGGAAGGTGGGCAGAGAGTCAGATTTTAAAATGAGGTAGCGCCGGGCTGCCAGTGGATTCTGCCCCGGCAGGTTGTTGCCACGGAAGGTAGTAAAAGCAAGGCGATATCCAGTTGCGCGCAATAGCCGCTGGCTCGCATCGGTAAACACTCCAAAGGGGTAGGCTAAAGTATCAACGCTAATTCCGGGGATGTTCTTCTCAAGTATTTTTTTTGATTCGGCAAATTGGTATTGCTGTTCTTTTTCGTTAAGTTCGCTGAGGTTGGGGTGCCACAGGGCATGGCTGCCAATTTCATGGCCTGCACGGGCAATTCCGCGCAGCTCCTCCCAGGTGAGCGCGCGTTTCTTCTTTGCCATGATATAGGTCGGATAGATAAATAACACTGCTTTGTAATTATGTCGCTCAAGCGTGTGACGGGCAAAACGGTTAAAATCATTGAGTCCGTCATCGAAAGTTATTAGAATAGGTTTGCGTCGGGTGCTAAATTCGAGAGTTGTTTTTCCTGTGAGGTATTCTTCAAACTGGCGGGTGGTAACCGTATAGTAGCCCTCCTGCGCGATAAGCGCCATCTGCTCGTCAAACTGTTGGTTGGTTACGGCATAGGGGGTTGGTCTGGCGCGGTATTCCTCTTCAGTGACGATTTGGTGGTAGCACAATACTGGGATACCAGCAGATTGCTGCCAGTCGGCAAAAAGCTCATGCTTCTCTACATGAGGCGCCGGTGTGGGGGGGGATGTTTCAGCCGGAGTTTCTACTTTCACTGTTGTGGTGGCCGGTGT
>CALHRC010000185.1 GCA_938038265.1 uncultured bacterium | reverse complement strand
TCGGCGCCAAAACCCTCGGTGCGGGATTTTTCATAGAGCTCTAATAAGTTCTCTGGCGCCGGAGTGCGGCGCCCATAGCGCACCCCATCAAAACGCGCTAAATTAGCCGAAGCCTCTGAAGTGGCCGTTAAATAATAAACTGGTATGCCATACTTTTGGTGAGGCAAAGCCACGGGGGATATATCCCCCCCTTTAAGGATTTCTCTTTTAATAAAATCAACTACTTGGTAAAAAGATTTTTTTACCTCTTCATTACAGCCATCCACTAATTCTAACGGATAGCCAATACGCAATTTGTCTAACTGAAATTGCGGCGTTTTATAGCTACTCTCAGGCATGCTCGTAGAATCTTTGGGGTCATGTCCCTTTATAACGTTATATAGAATTTTAGCGTCGGCTACCGTGCGTGCCAGGGGGCCAATTTGGTCTAAACTTGAAGCAAAGGCCACTAAACCATAGCGTGACACGGTACCATAGGTAGGCTTAAGGCCCACAATACCGCAAAATGCTGCCGGCTGGCGGATAGATCCCCCCGTATCTGAACCTAACGCCACGGGCACAAAACCCGCCGCCACCGCAGCTGCACTGCCACCCGAAGATCCCCCCGGGGCGCACTCTAAATTATGGGGGTTGCGCGTTATCTGGTAAGCGGAATTTTCCGTTGAGCTGCCCATGGCAAATTCATCCATATTAAGCCGCCCCATGGTGACAAAACCCTGCGCCTGCAATTTTTCAATGACTGTTGCCGAATAGGGAGAAATAAAGCCCTCTAAAATTTTAGAAGCGCATTGGGTAACGCGGTTTTTGGTGACAATGTTGTCTTTAATACCAACTAAAATACCGTCAAAAGGGGAAAGTGCGTGGTTGGCCTGCCAGCGAGCTGTAGCAGCTTTTGCCTGCTCTAAAGCCTCTTGCTCTTCAATTGCTAAAAAAGCTTTAATCTTGCTATCGTAAGTTTTTATTTTTTGTAGGCTCTCTTGCAATAGCTCCACAGGTGAAATTTTTTTCGCGGCAAGTTGTTCTGACAGCTCTTTCAGCATACTGGAGGGCAAAATCTGCAGGCAGATATACCGCTGCCATTCTTTTTCAAGCTTCACCGATAAAGTAACCCCCAAGCAATCCACCGAAGGGGTAACGCATAGCCGCCCGCTGCTGCTTGTTAGTGACTCAAAAAATAAGATTATGTCGCATAGGGGGATGGTTTTTGGGATGGGGAATTCCCCCTCTGTTCTTAGTATCCCAAGAACAGGGATTGCTTGGGTGGTTAGCGACACACAGCGCCTGAAAAGAAATCTTGACGTTGCGAAATCGTCAAAGATAGTGGGTTTGATGCAACCTTTGCTCGAAATTAAGACAGAAGTTCGGGAAGGATATGGTCTCTTGCGCTTGTTTGGTGATGTTACTTCTGATGCCGAAGAGGCGCTCCAGAAAGCACAGAGCAGTCTGCCCGCAGAAAACCGCAACAAGCTGGTGCTTGATTTAAACCAAACCCACTATATTAACTCAGCGGGCATTGCCGCTTTTATTGGTCTTTTAAATCGGGTTAATGATGCGGGTGGAGTTCTGAGGATGGCAGGATTGAATAAACACTTCAAGAAAGTTATTGATACGGTCGGCCTTTCTGATTATATCAGTATTTTTGATACTGTCGAAGAAGCTATCAAAGGTTAGCATGATTACCGGCGAGGCAAAAATTGACAAGGTCGTTGAATACCTGCGTTCCAAGAATGTGGCCATTTTTCAGGTAAATGCGCTCACCCGCAACGGCCGGGACGAGCTGATGAGTATTTTCAGTCGGGTATTCATGGAGTTCCAGCTTAATCTTGAATACCTGTTTAACATTTATTCCGCGATTGTTGAAGTAATTTTTAACGGCATAAAAGCTAACGTAAAATATTTACTCTACCAGGAAGAATTGCGTCAAAAGCTGATTCACCACGCCAATCCAGACGAAATTGATGAGCTACTGGAGATTATTCTTAACGAAGAAGCCTTGCGCGAGTTTATGAATCGTTTTGTCGTTCCGGACAAAATCAAAAAGAACACCATGCGCATTCTCAAACTTGAAGAGAACCTCAGAACAGGCCGCAACCTGAGCGAGGCTGAAATCAAAGCCCTGCAAGATTTTCGGGCAAAATTGCAAAAAGAAGAGATTACTATTTTTTTCAGCATCGGCATAGCGCCCCATCAAGTGGTATTTTCGGTAGTCAATGACAGCCCGATACTCAAAAAAGATTTGGCACGTATTTTAAAAAGCCGAGAATTGCATTACCAGCTCTACAAAGAAGGGCGCTCTACAGATTATTTTGCTGTTGAGAATATAGATACCACAGAGTCGGCGGGTCTTGGTATTGCGATGGCCGATGAAGTTTATTATGAAATGAAGTTAGATCCTCGGCAGTATTTCACGATTGTTACCGAAGAGGGCAGAACCCGCGCCTTGCTGCGTTTTCCCCGCGAGCGTATTTCTATGCTCTAACCTTATTTGTTTTTTGCCGGCAGACCGAGAATAGTTCTCAGCAGTGCAGGCTTGCCCGGCAGTAGCCCATCAAAAAGGCGTGCTACAGTGTACATGACTGCAAATAATACCGGCGCCATCAACAGCGGCGGCAAGCAGGGGACAAACTGCTCCAACAGACGCAGTACCCAGGTGTGATAGATATAGATAAAAAAAGACAGGGCGGCGCTGCCTGCTATAAATGAATTTAGCGCCGCATGTCGTAAAAGCCATTGCCGGATAGCTCCATCCCCCCGAAAGACTAAGGCTAAAACAGCAGCAGAATATATTTGTACCGAAAAGCGATGAAAGTGATTGTAGTAATCAGGCACAGGGGAGTGATAGGAACGGTAGGTATATTCGGTAATGAGAAGGATTGCCAGAGCTGTGACAACAGCGCTGGTTTGCGGCAGAGAAAAGGGCGACAGAGCTTTAGAGATTGTGTCCCGGTGTCGCGCGGCTAAAATACCGGCATGGAAATAGAATAGCCAGTAAACCAGTGCAGCTGCCGGCCATGAGGGATAGCTCATCCCGCTTGCTGCAAGTATCATGAAGCCCGGATAGGTCAGCAGAAATAATGGCAGGTAAAAAATTAGCAACAGCCAAGTTTGGGTGAAATGATTTAGCAAGGGAAAAACCAGATAACACTGCAGGATGATGGTAAAGAAATACAAGTGGTAGTCGGCATTTTTGTAGTAAAGGTTCTCGATCAGAATATAAAAATTTTCGCTGGATGTATTGTCTGTGCCAAAGCGAAAACCATGCGGGACAAGTGACAATATTAATAGTGTAATGAATAAAAACGGTAATGCTATTTTGACAAAGCGATCGCGGTAAAAAAGAAAAATATCGCTTAAAGAAGAAAATCCCTCCCGGTATTTCATGCCCAAGCCATAACCCGAAAGAAATACAAATACCGGAACACTGAAGCGCGCAATTTGGTTAGCGATCACTGAAAGAAAACTTTCTGAAAAAAAATTGTGGTGAGCGAGAAAACTATGTTCCGCACGTCCCGTCGCATGGATAACCAGGACGGCCATCATTGAGACAAAACGCAATATATCAGAAACTTCACGGCTCATCGGACAAAGTAAAAACCGATAAGGATTCGTCGGCGGCTAGATAAAAATAATTTTTTGATTTTGACTGGCGCAGATCGTGCAAATTGTTTCTTGCATACCATCCGGTAATGCCATGTCGGTCAAAGGTAATCATTCCGTTATTGGTAGTCATGATAAAGCCGTTGCGCGCGGCATTGAGGCGTATATCTGCAATTTCAACAGCATTAGTGGGGATATCCCTCATGAACACCTTATCACCATGTAAAACAATAATTTTCTCTGCATATCGGTTATCTTCAGCCGGCAGCAGCAAAGCAACGTCACCTTCTTGAGAAACAGCCAAGGGCCAGCTTAATGGCCAGCTACGGAAGGCGCGGTAGAGTACCGTCATGTTTTTAATTTTAGTCTCTCCGTGAGTAGCGGGCAAGTCAGCCTGGATGAGCTGGTCATGACGGCCGTGGGTTTCATCTATTATTTCGACCTGTGCCCAAAATTTACCGGTATTAAAATCGCATTCAAGCGACTTAACCGGCCAGGGGAGAGACAAGCGATACTGTTCTTTTTTTTCGAGAGCTGCTGCGACAATTTCGCCGTCAATAAATGACGCACAGAATTGCCAGTTTTTCTCTTCATTATCTGACAGCCTAAAATGTGTAAATATCAATCCTTCAAAATCAGCTAAAGGCTGCAGCGATGGATTTAATACCATAAGGCGGGAATGATCTCCAGCGGCGGCTAATATATATCTGCCCTCCGGTGAAGCTTGTAAATAGCGACTTTCTTTTTTTTCCCAGAGAAATGTTCCGTTGCTGTCAAAAAAATAAACCTCTGTTCCTAACTGGGGAAACCAAATAAAATAACTGCCGTCATCTGGATGGGTGAGAAACCCGGGCTTACGTGCCCGCTTGAAGGTTTCACCTGATGGTGTTTGCAGAATTTGCGGCGGTAGTACCAAAGTATTTTTGAGTGTTCCGTTTAGGGTATATTGTTTTATGATGGCGCCTGAAGCATCTTCGGTTGGCTGGTGAAAAACCATGGCTATTTTAGAATTCTCTTCCTGTTTAGCAGACACAACTACGGCAGAGCCGGCATGATAAGCTAGCTCCCGCAACACAAACCGCTCGGGAACGGAATCCAAGGTAATATGCAGACTAAAATATGTCAGCCCTGCAGCAATAAATAGATGTGTCAGACGCAGGTACTTCACGTTTGCATCGCCAGCTCTTTAGCCGCTTCTTTGCGATCTTCTTCAAGATCTTTATCGGCTAAGCCCAAAGCGGATTTCGGCGGCATAGGCCGCCAGGTACCCGCTTTCTTTTGCTCGCGAATTACTTGCAAGTAGGAGCCAAACTTTTCTTTGAACTGTTCGTAAGAATAAATAAAATACTCATAGCCCTGTTCCGTTAGGAATAACTGGCGGTTATGACTGAAGCGCTCTTCGCTGGATTCATTGGTAATTATTGAATAAAACGTGGCGGAATTTCCATTAGTTTCCTTGGGGCGCAGTACACGACCCAAACGTTGGGCTTCTTCCTGGCGGCTGCCAAAGGTGCCACTTACTTGAATTGCAACATTGGCATCGGGCAGATCAATAGAGAAGTTAGCCACTTTAGATACCACTAAAACCGGTATGGTTTTATCACGAAACGCCTGGTATAATTTCGATCGCTCGTTGAGCGGAGTTTTGCCTGTAATGAGTGGGATGCCAAAACGCACCGCTATGCGTTTCAACTGGTTTAAGTATTGACCAATAACCAGTACCTGGTCGTTGCGGTGGTAATGCAGTAGTGTTCCGACAACCCGCATCTTTTCGGGATTCTCGGAAGAGAGACGAAATTTTTCCCGGTCATCCGATACTGAATAGACTCCACGTACAATTTGACGCATCGGTACGCGCACCTCAACACAACGGGCTTCAGCTATCCAGTTTTTCTTCTCAAGCTCTTTCCAAGGAACGTCATATTTTTTAGGGCCAATTAGAGAAAAAACATCCTCTTCAAGACCGTCTTCGCGCACCAGGGTAGCGGT
Source organism: uncultured bacterium (assembly GCA_938038265.1). Classification (GTDB taxonomy): domain Bacteria; phylum Spirochaetota; class Leptospiria; order Turneriellales; family Turneriellaceae; genus CALHRC01. The sequence goes on along the minus strand of CALHRC010000185.1, from coordinate 1,649 downwards.
CAAGCCAAGACGTCGTTTAGCTTGTAACTCGCTAGTCATACGAAATACCGGAGCAGGTAACAGGTGCACTTCATCATAGATAATGAACCCCCAGTTATTAGAAGAGAACAGATGAAAATGAGTGAAATCCCCCCCTTTTTTCTTGCGGTGGGTGAGGATATTATATGTCGCAATGGTGATGGGTTTTATTTCTTTTTTGTCGCCGGAATATTCGCCAATATCTTCTTCTTTCACAGAAGTTTTATCAAGAATTTCATTTTTCCATTGGCGGATGGACAGGGTATTTGTGACAAGAATTAGAGTCTGCGCGCCGATGGCATACATGGCGCCAATACCTACAATGGTCTTGCCAGCGCCACAGGGTAATACCACTACTCCCGAACCACCTTCGGCTGAGCCTCCAGCATAGAACGCGTCGATTGCGCTACGCTGGTAATCGCGGATCTCAAATTTACGACCGCTGGCAGTATATTCGCGCAGGCTGAATTTAAACGCATTACCTTGGTCATAACCAGCTAAATCCTCAACAGGAAAGCCAAGTTTGATTAGCGCCTGTTTTATGTGACCCCGGTAGTCATTATTCACAAACAGGGTATTCGCGTCTTTCGCACCCTCTATGTAGGCTTGTATTTTTTTATTACGCTGGATTTCTTTAATATAATTGGCATCTTTAGAATGCAGAATCAAATTGCCTCGATCGTCGCGCTCAAGTTTCAGCTTGCCATAGCGCGTCATCTGTGTCATAATCTCAGCATTGACGATCTGCGGAACGGGATATTTTGAGTATTTATAGAGGGCATCGATGATCTGCTCGGCTTTCATTTTGGCAGCGGCAGCATTCCACAGAGACAGCGGAGTAATACGGTAAGTGTGCAAGTATTCCGGAGACTTCTCGAGCTCCGCAAAGCGAGAAATAATTGCCCGGGCTTCTTCAAAAACAGGATGATCCACCTCGAGCAGCAGGGTTTTATCCGACTGCACAATCAACGGCTTGGCGTCAAAATCATCCATGGTTTCCTCCTGCGTGCTGAAACGCAAGGGCGGAAGTATAATGAACACTCAGCCCGTCGAGAACTTTAATAAGCGAAGGTTCGCGATATTCCTATCGGAACAATGTAACGGCTGTAAGACAGTGCTTTATGCCGGAATTCCGTAACTATGGTATGTAATTCCATAGTAACAAGGTAAAGGAGGGGCTCAGCCGCCCCCTCGCTACAGCCCGGCTGCCCTACGGGCACCGGCCTGCGGGTCTTCCGCTACCTCGGCTTTTCCTTTATTTAAGACATGCCGGGATATGGAATTTTTTACTATAGGAAAACCCTGTTCAGGAATTCCTGAACAGATGGGGAAAAACCCATCTATCACTCGCTTGCGGCTGGCAAAAGCCTTATCCGACACAAAGTGTCGGACAAAAAAACCATCCGACACTTCCTGTCGGACGGTGTCTGGCGGGGAATTCCCCACCCAAAAACCATCCCCCAGCGTTTTTTAGTAACTAATAAGCCCTTCCAGGGGGATGGAACTCTACCCTGTTCAGGAATTCCTGAACAGATGGGGCTGGGGTGGATTGTACTTGACAATGAGAACAATCTATCGATATAGGTTTTACCCATACTTTATGGTGAACCATTCCAAAATTACTATCTATT
>CALHRC010000184.1 GCA_938038265.1 uncultured bacterium | reverse complement strand
GGTGGATGTTGCGACCGACATAGGAATTTTTCTCCGCGTGGCGTAATTCTTGATCATATTGAAATTCAATTCCAGCAAGACCTTCGTTATCCAGGCCGGTAAAGCCGATGACACTTGATGCCAGTCTCTGGTTGGGATAATAACGATCCGGCTCTTCAATAAACTGTACTCCAGGCAGGTTCAGCGCTCTGATTTCCTCAACATCTTCAAGCTTAGTACGCCGGCTTAAATAGACAAATTTTTTTTCTGGGTCTTTAATTTTAGCAAGAATTTCTGCGCGTGGTATCTTCAGGATACGACCAAGCAGCAGGGCGGTCTGTTCCGCGTTGACCAGCTCTTCTGTGCGGATGGCAATGGAGGCAGTATCGCGCGATACGGCCAGTTCATGATTTTGGGAATCGAATATAATACCACGGCGTACCGGGGTTGGTGGGCTTATTGTAGAAGGTGGCAGCGGTGAGTGGAAAGTCAGCTCAAAAGCTCGCCAGAAAAAATAAAGAAAAATCAGGGCAATAAAGCCGATCACAATGTAATAGCGCAGTTTTACGTTCAACAATTTGTTAGGAAATGCCATTACCTTAAGTGCGAGAATCTGAAAATGACCCTGCCCAGTATAGCTGTTTTTTTTACGGGGCCAAAGTGCCTTGAGTCAATGGAGCTGCGGCTGTTATCGCCCATGACGAAAACCTCTTCTCCTAAAATAGATTGAATTCTTTTAATTAAAACATCCTCCCCTAATGCGCGTTGCAATACGACGATATCACCGACCTGCAAAGAACGCAAGGCCGGCAAGCGGAGGTATTGGCCCCCTGTAAAGCGAACGACCGGCAGTAAGACGCCGGGGGTAAAGCGATCGATGATGATAGTATCACCGGGGTTAAGAACCGGCTGCATGCTGGTGCTCTGCACAGTGTGGATATCCCCCAAAAAAAATTTTATATGTAGTACCAGCAGTAGTCCAACGCGAACTGCGCGCAACACCAAAGTTAATAGTATCAAGTTTCGTGCCGGTCGCTGTGCTCTCAAGCGCAGCATAATTTCTGCAGCTAACAGGGAGAGTATCCCGAAAAGAGTTGGCAGACTGGCCGTGCCTGATAGAAAAAGCAACTGGTAAGCAAGAGAAAGTTTTGACATATATTGCGTTTATTTTGGCCTGGGGTGATACGTGCAGATCACGCAACCGGCAGGCAAGCTCTTATCCGAACCGAAAACCTGTTTTACAAAATGACTCAAGCCACCAAATACGTCGTTTCGCATGCTGAATGAGGAACTCAACCGGCTTGAGAAAGAACAGCTGGCCAGAATAGCCGAGATCTGGGGGGTTCCCAAGCCGCCGGCAGAGAAACGTGCGTTGGTAAATCTGCTAATTCGCATCGCAACTGATGAGTATTTTCTCAAAGGTGTACTGGAAAAACTGACACCGGTTCAGGTTAAAATTTATTCTATTATTGTTGCGTCACGAAGCGTACTTACCCTTGGCGAAATTTCCCGCAGGGTCATGCTGCAGCCAATCAATGTTGAAAAAGAGCTCGGCGTCTTAATGGCTCTCATGCTGGTTTACCAGCGGAAAAACCGAGAACGCATTACCAATACTACCGATAAGTATTATCCTTTTGAGGAAATCAGAGCCATCGTTTCCATTGATACCAACCAAAAAGGCGAAAAATTTCATATCAGCATTAGAAAAGAATTAGAACACCTGGGGCCAGAAAAATACGATCCCAAGTATATTACTCTCATTGGTAAGAAAGGCAGTAAGAAAGAAATTGCCGAAGCGGCGATCAGAGAAGAGACATTAGCAAAAGTACTGAAAACCCTCAGTGATGGTGAGATGGCGCTTGTTGACGAAGCTTTCACCAATGGCGGCATGATTGAAATTAACTCTGCCCGGGTACTCATGGATGAGCGTAAGTTACCGGTTGAAAAAACCCTGCGCCGGCTGCACGGCTTTAATTTGCTGCGGGATATCTATTTCATTGATGACCGCTATGTCAGGGTGTTAGTCATTCCAATTGAACTTTTCTCTTATCTGAAGAAAAACCCACTGTTTCCCAAGGTAGAGGGAGTCAAAGAGTTGCCGCACCAGGCAGTCTGTAACGAGCTGGATTTTGTGTTGAACATGAAAAAGCTGTTGCTGTTCATTTCCAATAAGGGTCTTACTCTGTCGCAGTCTGAAAAGCTGAAACAAGCCGATATGAAAAAGAGTGAAAGCGCCCTGCTTGATATGGACACTAACCTTTTCCCCGAAAAAAGCCAGATACATCTAATTGAGATATTACTGCCCTTTCTCAAGATGTTTGATTTAGTTGACCTGCGCGGTGAGAACATTGTCTTAAAAGAAAACTATGAAGAGTTTCTGCGCAGAGATCCCCTTGGGCTGATAAAAGATCTTATTGAAGAAACTGCACATGCGGCAGAAAAACGCATGGTTGGCAATGAAGTATTTCTCCCTTTAGAATTGCCATTTTACCGCAGAACCATCCTCGATCGCTGTGTTCAAATTCTCAATGAGACAGGCGGTCTCTATGCTAAGGTGTTGGTAGCTGAATTGATTCGGGAATGGGTAATACTCTCGCCAGGCTTCAGGGTGCGTAATTTCAAGAATATGTATTTGGAACATCGCAGTGCCATTGTCTCTGCTTTGTATTACATGCACCTGTTCGGTCTTCTGGTGGTAGAGTATCCGAAACGGCACATCCGAATTTCCGAGCTTGGCAAGCATTATTTCTTTAATGAAGCCCTGCGCGAGGAAAATCAACCCAACGCAATTATTATCAATCCTGATGCGACAATAATCGCAGTGCCGGAAAAACTCTCTATTGTCGGTATTCATATTCTCAAATCTTTTGCCGAACTGAAAGATTTTGATCGGGTGTATAACTTTCAGATCACCAAAGATTCACTGCAGGATGGTCTGATGCTTGGCAACAACATTGAGATGTTCCAAAACTTTCTGCTTTCAGTGTCACGAACTAAAATCCCCCAGAACCTGCTCTTTCTCATTTCAGAATGGAGCGAGCAATTACCGATTGTCACTATTGAAGAGGGTGTCGTACTGTTAGAAACTTCAGACCCCAAATTGACTGAGTTGCTTTTAGGACAAATTAAGGGCAAAAAAATTGTCAGAAAAGAATTGTCGCCGACCGCTATCGTTATTGATAAGAAGCGTATCCAGGAGGTCATGGAAACAGCTGAAAAACTGGAGATGATTGTGAAACTCATACGATGAAAAAAATTTTAGCAGTCCTTTTTTGTTCAGTAGTTTTCTGCAGAACACCGGATCCTGTACCCGAAATGACAGAGGGTAAGTTAAAAATTTCCTCGCAGCGTCTAGTTCTGCCGAAAGGGGAGCAGGGGGCGCTCTTTTTTCAGACCGCAAAACAGCAGGGCCTGATTTACTTGCCGGCGCCAAGAGCGGTTGCAGTTGAAGAGTTCGAACGCCGAAATACCCGCATGGAACAATTGGCAATGACTGACCGGGATGGACGAGCCGGAAATTGGGGGGGAGTGCAGTTTTCTTATGACTCTGTCGTAACTATCTGGCAGAGGTATGAATTTGATGTTACCTTGCCCGGTTTCTGTGGCGGTGAGCTGCGGATTTTCTTTGTAAACGAAAAAAAATTTGCTCGTAAAATGATACCAGTTAGAGAAAATCTGCCGACAAACACCGATAGTACTAAGGGCTGTCCCAATAATATGACCCCACGGGTTTCACCTGAAATGCTGCAGCTTGTGGCAGAACAGGTTCGTGATATGAGACCGTTGCGGTACTCTTATCGTGTGATTTCCAATACGGTAGAAATATATTTTCCCGAGGATATTCCTTGAAATATGTGGATGGCAAGTATTTTAGATTTTGTTTCCCCGAGAATGATTTTGAATATCTGAAGTGCTCCCCACACCCCGCCCGTCGCTTTGAATCCGATACTGATTATGAGCGATATAACGGACGTCTTGATACCATAGTGCCGGTACCTTTGTTCCTCTGTGTACCGGAAGGTTGTGCTGCCCGGACGCTGGAATATCCCATTTTGCCGCAATACTCCCGTATTGAAAATGAAATAAAAATTTCTCCACGGGAATTATCTTTTTCTGAGAATGCCATACTGCGCCTGGAACACGCGCAGGGTTTTACCCGCTGCTCTCTCAATCGAAAACAGGTGACCCGAATAATTGCACCATATCCACCTAAGAGTGTTATTTTGGAACAAAACGACGGTAGTTGGTTTCTCGAAGAGGCGCCGTGCTTGTATGGTGCGGGTGAAACAATTCCCGCTTACTTATTTGAGATGCAGTTATCAGTTAAGGCGCTGCTCGATCCCAACGGTGGTTTTGGGCGCTTGCTCGATGACATTAGAACAGGCAAATTCAAAACCGGACGGCGGGAACGCCTAACCCGACTGTTGCAGATTTTGCGTGCAGCCCGGGAAGATGAAGAGACAGCGATCCTGTCTAATTTACGCAGCAGCGATAAGGAATTTTACTATGCGGTGAGTGGCGAGTTGTTTTCAGAATCCATCTTGCCTTACATGAACCGTAAGGAAGTCATGACAGCTCTGCAGGGTATATCTGAAGTTGACTTACGCCGAGCATTTGGTGACCGGCAGCAGGCCGAACTTTACAGACCTTATTTTTCCAAAAACCGTATGGCTGATCTGCTCAGTTATACCACCCCCGGCGAGAGTCTTTCATTGTGGCCGATTGTTTTAGAGTATTTTCGCCGTCGTGCCGGTTTATCTATTGCGGTGTCCGATCGCTTTTATGAGTTTCGGCGCACTATTGCAGCGCAGGATGTTCTCTCCGGTGAAATTACCCAGGAATATGCTTGTTCTACAGGGATAATCCGTATTCTCATGTTTAACAGAGGGCGACTGTTGATCGAGACAAAAAAATTTTTTTCGCAAATTTGGTTTTTTATTGAGACTTTTAAGGGAGTATTCCGCCGTTATTTTTTTCGTGATATTTGCCCCGGACTACTATCTCTTGACGATCTCGCACTCCGGCCGGGTCAGGTGTTTGCTGCCGCATTAGAAGGGGGTGAGCCTAGAGAGGTTATTGCTGTTGACCTGCACTCATGAGAGTATAAAAACATACAACATCATTAGTTTTCTGTCGTCTTAATAAGTAGATGGTTCACTATCATACACACCCGATAAATCCACAGAAGCGAAATCTCGACATGGCAGCTGCCGCTTTACGCCGGGGGGATGTATTCATCATACCCACAGACACAGTATATGCGCTAACGACGATTTTCTCTGATAAAAAAGCGGTCGAAAAAATCTACCGGTTGAAAAACATCCCCCCTGAAAAACCATTGGCTCTTTATTGCCGTGATTTTGCGCAGGCTGCCAGCTATATTAGAATGGACAACAACCAGATATTCCGCCTGCTGAAAACTGCTGCGCCTGGCCCTTTTACTTTTGTGTTTCAGGCGTCAAAAAATTTACCGCAATTTACCTTAAGCAAACAAAAAACAGTTGGCATTAGAATTATTGACCATCCTGTGGTGCAAGGTCTGTTAGAGCGTCTTGACAGCCCGCTGGTCGGCTCAAGTCTTCCGTTAGATGATGAAATGATTGCCTACCCTGAAGATATTGAGGAGCGTTACGGCAAAACCGTTGATGGGTTTATTGACAGCGGCCCGCTTGAGATTGAGTACTCAACGATTCTCGATTGTCGCGACTACCCCCCGGAAATTTTGCGCCAGGGTAAAGGTCAAATTTCTTTCTAAGTTGAGAATCTACAGTAGATTATAGGCGTGGTTCTTCTTCGGCAAATGGCGGCACAAAATCCATGATAACTGGGTAGGCTTCTTTTTCTTCGAGACCGGTGCGTTTGAAAGCAAGCCTGACATTTAGCTGGGCGGTTTCGTTTTCTTCACCAATTTGTTTGCTATAGTTGATAGATTGGTAATAATGAAGTAGGGCTTGTTTTTCGTTATTTTTCAGTTCATAAATTGCGCCCATGTTGTTTTCAATGATAGAAAGCCGCGTAAACAGTTGGCGGTGTAATTTATTTTCAGCTGCTGGTTTTCGAATATTGGCCGCTGATTTACTGTATTTATCCCTTAAGAATATAAGGTAACCCAGCGAGGCGTCAAGATAGGCGTCTCTGCTTGTGGGGTCAGCAAGCGCGGCTTTATAGAGGCCATGCGATTTGGCCAGGTCAATATTGCGGAACCGCTGCTGCATGGCCATTGGTATTTGTTCCCAATGGGCCAGCGCTTTTCTGTAATTGCCACGTGCATAGGCTGCCCAGCCGATATAATATTCCAGTTCAGATCGCACTTCAGGGCGGGATATCCCCCGCCTGAGAGCATCTTCAAAATAAGCGTCGATTCTGTCTAATTGGCTGAAGAATCCCTGTTTCCCAAAGTCGTCCCTACCCTCATAGCGATCGGTCTGCTGGATGCGCGTCCAGCTGTCAGTGCGTCCTAAATCTTTCAAGAGACCCAAATAAATTGATTTTCCTAAATTAAATGGAACAATACCGGTATCGGCTTCAAGCAGAGTTTCATCTTCGGGTAGATCACCAATTAAGTCAAGATTTTCGGGCGAAATCTGTTCATAGGCGATCTTAAGCAGTTCAGCGGCGCCGGCAAAGTCATTTAATTCCATCAGCATTTCAGCGCGATCATTGATGGCCATAAAATGACGCTTGTCGTAATTATACGCATATTCCATCTGTTTCATTGCCATGCGCGTCTGTTTCTGGTCATAGCGATAATAGCGGCCTCGCTGGTAATAACCTTCAGCAAAGGTATCGCCTTTTCTGGTCTCTCCGTAGATATCGGTTTCTTTGGCAGAGAAGAGAATTTTAAGCAGTGTTGCAGTACGGTCTTTTAGGGCTTCCCCACTGACTGTATCGACGGGGGAGACATTATACCTGATACGGGTTTCATCTTTATCGGGCAGGTCGATATAAAAAGACGCCAGGCGTGCCAGAATAAACATCGGCAATTTCTCTTCAATTTTCAGCTTATGCTTGATAATACTGTGCTGTTGGATTATCAGACGGGGGTCATTGGTCTGGCGGTAGATTTTGAGGAGGGACTGTAAAACTCCTGTTTGGCCAGCAATATTATAGGGATCATTATTGGTGATCTTCTCAAAGTAATCGAGGGCGCGGTAATAATCTTTTTGGTTGTAATAGACCATACCGATACTGTGTGTTGCCAGCGCCGCATACTCAGCCGATTTAAACATGGGGGTGTCGGTCTTAAAAGTCAGAATCCGGCGGAAGTAATCAATAGCCATTACATTATTGCGGTAAGGGCTTTGCCGAAAGCGACGGGCCGGGTTGGAATGAAAACTGCCGAGAGCGAGAAGTACTCTGGCATCTTCCTGCTGTTTATCAAGTTGGCTGATGGTAAAAGCTCCCGGTTGCTTAAGGAGTAGTTTTATGCCATTTACGCTAATAATGCGGTTTGGGGCGTCATCATATTTAACTACGGGAACTTTCTGTAGCAAGGGCCAGATTTGTTCGGTCGATGAAATTTCGGTCTCTCCTAGCCGCTGGGCTTTTTCTGTGGGTATAAACTGCAGGTCACCAAACAGCTTGCGAAAGGCATCTTCGTATTTACCCCGCTTTTTATAGGCATCGGCATATTGCAGAAAGGCGTAATAATCGTTGGGATAATAACCGAGAGCGTCTTGAAATTTCGCTTCCGCTTTTTTTAAAGCTTCGGCATCCTGAGAATGGTAGAGGATTAAGTTGCGGCCTTCTTCCACTATTCTGCGGTAAAGCCAGGGTTTCAACAGGGTGTACCATCCTGTTATGGTAACAAACAACAGTGAAACGACGGCGATAGTGGCAAATTTGGTATATTTCAGTAGCTCTGCCTGGCGCCGCATGCCGCTTGCCGTATAAGCTGCACGGGAAACAACGGTTCTGACTTTTTTACCTTCTTCTTTATCTTCGATAGAGCGGTTTAGTTTGCCAGAGAGGATTTCAGCAATTTCTCTGGGATCTTTGCCGTCAAGAATGGCGCTGACCAGTTCTCTGGCTTCGTCACTGCTGATCTTATCTTCGAGTACGGCTTCAACAACGGCACTGCGTATGCCGGATGGATAGGATTTCAAAATACGCCGCAGTTCGCGCAGTTCATTATCGGTAAATAACTCTTGCCCCTGTTCCTGGGCAAGCGATGACAGATCAGAGCTAAGATTGTCCAAGCCATCGGAGTGCGAGAGAACCACTTCAGGCTGCAGTTCATCCAGGGATGGCGGGGAGGGAAATCCACCCTGTTCTGCTGTTGCGGTGAGACCAAAATCTTCTGGCTCCTGGGAAGCTGCGCCGAATTCTCCCCCAAGGTTAAGGTCGCCGCCGAGGTCATCGGCAGTGGCGGGAGCGCCCATGTCAAAGTCAGGTGCTGGGGCGATGTCACCGCCGGCATCCATACTAAAATCGCCGCCGAGGTCATCGGCAGCGGCGGGAGCGCCCATGTCAAAGTCAGGTGCTGGGGCGATGTCACCGCCGGCATCCATACTAAAATCGCCGCCGAGGTCA
>CALHRC010000183.1 GCA_938038265.1 uncultured bacterium | reverse complement strand
TACCCAAACACCTTGAAGAAAATGTTATTTTGCAGCAGATTGCTCCAACAAAAGATGCGGATGGTTTTCATTATGAAAATATTGGTCGTTTAAGCGCAAACAATCCCCAAGCAACAGTTGCTTGTACCCCATTAGGTATCATGTTAATGCTCAAACTGCTGCCAGTCGATTTAACAGGTATGCATGCAGTAGTCTTAGGGCGCTCCAACATTGTTGGCAAACCTATGGCACAACTGCTGCTCAATGAAGGACAATGTACGGTGACCATCTGTCATTCCAAAACAAAAAATTTAGCTGAACACATAGCGCGTGCCGATATTTTGGTCGCAGCCATGGGACGCCGCGGTGTCGTTGACCCGAGCTGGCTAAAAGCCGGCGCTATTGTCATTGATGTGGGGATTCACCGCACGGAGAAAGGTCTCTGCGGCGATCTTGATTTTGCCGCCATAAAAGAAAAAGCCTCTTATATTACTCCCGTTCCGGGGGGGGTGGGCCCTATGACCATTGCCATGCTACTATATAACACGTTACAGAATTTTAAGCGGGGGCAATATGGCCGATGAACAACCCTTAGCTGAATCACTGCCTTTTGCTCAGCCTCACTTATTTCATTTTGCTACTCCCCCCTGGGAAGAGTTAGGCATCTCAGCAGGTGGACTGCCCATCGTCGGCCGCCTTGTTGCTGGTGAAAATCACAATAAACGCGCTCTACTTGTGGCAGGTGTCCATGGCAATGAAACCGAAGGGCATGCCTTTATTTTAGGATTTATTCGTGAGTTTGTGCATGGCCAGAAAAAACCACCGGTGGATGTCTATGTTCTGCCTTGTCTGAATCCCGATGGTTTTTTTTCTTTTAAGCGACAAAATGCCAACGGTGTGGATCTCAACCGCAATATGAAAACTAAAGATTGGCAACCGGGAGAAGTGGGCCATAAATACTATCCTGGTGTTGCACCGGAATCAGAACCCGAAACTATGGTGTTGGTAAAAACAATAGAAACTTTTCAGCCGCATTTTATTCTCTCATTTCACTCATGGAAGCCGATGATCAATATCAATGGTCCAGCCCGCCCTTTTGCTGAACAAATAGCTCTTAAACTGCCCTATATCATTACTGAGGATATAGGCTATCCGACTCCCGGTTCGTTGGGTACCTGGGCCGGCTGGGAGAGAAACATCCCCACCATTACCTTAGAAATTGAACGGGGTCTAGCGCATGATACAGTATATCCCCTCTGCCGTGATGGGGTTCTCAAAGGCCTCGACTATCTGGCGGGGCTGTGAAAACCTGCCTGCAAAAAGCTTGTCCATGTGACGGGCGCTCAAAATGTAACCCTCATGGCATCGCCTGACGAGATTTCTCCCCAGGAATTACGCCAGAAACTGGAAAGAGGGGAAGATATCTTATTGCTCGACATTCGCTCGCCGCAAGAATATGAGATTTGTCACATTGAGGGTTCCATCCTACTACCTTCAGAAGAAGTTTTTAAGCGCTATGAAGAGCTGCCCCGTGACAAAGAAATTGTAATTATTTGTCATCATGGGGTGCGTTCCGAAGCCCAAGTGGTTTTTTTGCGCGGTCAGGGTTTCAAGGCGCACAGCCTCAAGGGCGGTATCAACCTCTGGGCTTTTACCGTCGAGCCTGATATGGCCCAATATTAAAATGCAACTTCGTTATTTTGACGTTTGCGCGATCTTTATATATCTTACATCCTAACTTAAGACATAATTTACCAATAATTATGTCAAATTCTACAAGGAGATTACAATATGTCAATTTGTCCAGCAGCAGACCAGGCCAAAGGCCCTTTTTCCCTTCCCGAACTTCCCTATGCCAAAGATGCTTTGGCGCCGGTGATTACCGCCAACACGCTCGACTTTCACCACGGTAAACACCACAATGCCTATGTCGTGAACCTAAACAAACTGATCGAAAATACCGAGCTTGTTAGTTTATCACTCGAAGAGATTATTAAGAAAGTGGCTGGCAACGCAGAAAAAGCAGGGGTTTTTAACAATGCCGCCCAAGTGTGGAACCACACATTTTATTGGCACAGTATGAAACCTAATGGTGGTGGTAAGCCAACGGGCAAATTAGCCGAAAAAATTGACGCTTCGTTTGGTGGTTATGATAAATTTCGTGAGGCGTTTGTAACTGCAGCGACTACCCAATTTGGCAGTGGTTGGGCTTGGTTGGTGCAGGATGGTGCTACTTTGAAGGTCGTTAAAACCAGTAATGCTGAAGTGCCCTTTACCAGTGGCGCCATCCCCCTTATTACGATTGATGTTTGGGAGCATGCCTATTACCTTGATTTTCAAAACCGCCGTCCTGACTATGTCAATGCTTGGCTTGACAAATTAGTAAATTGGGATTTTGCAGCGGCGAACCTGCAGGGCTGAAAATTAACTTTTAATGACCGGCGGGCACACCGCCGGTTTTTCTACGCGATATTAGATAATAATTTTGGCTTGTTGAGATTGCGCCACCATCCTGCTGGCGCAAAAAGAGTAACCTGCCGATATTTGTAACATGAAGTTTGTCTTCTGTTGGTTTTTTCTAAGCGTTTTTTTAACATTAGCAGCGCAGGGGGATGGTGCTCTTTGGCAGGGCATTGAGCCATCTGACAAGTATGACTTTTTTTTAGTTGAAAATTTTGAAGAAGGACACCCGTGGCAGTTTAGTGCAGCGAAAGCGGTGGCTAGTTTTGCCCGCAATGGTCCTGCAGAATTTCTAACTGCACAGGCTCGGGAAACCGATGGTGATCTAAAAAGTCAATTTGCGCGTGATCAACAATTTGCCGAAACCTCGGCCACGCAGTTCCGTCGTGATTTGCCCCGGCGGGGGGAGTTAGCGAAAGAATTATTTATTCCCTTTATGCACCCCGGGCAGGAAAGTCAAATTTACAAACCAGTGGCTCCGGTTAAAATTTACGGCTTACCGAGGGCAGTAGCATTTTATCTTAAAAGTTATGAGCAACGCCATACAATTTCACTGCTTTTTTCTGCACCGGGATTGGGTGTATTAGAGCTTGCGGCAGCCGATCTGCTCTATAAGGGTTGGCGGCGCATCGAAGTTCCGCTACCGGTACATTTTCATCGGCGAAATCCTCGTAACCAGAACCGCCATGAAATCATGTTTCACGGAATTAAAATCCAAAGCCATCCCCGAGAACCGGCGGGTTTGTGCCAGTTGGCCATTGATCAAATTATGGTATTGACCGATCGCAGTGAAGAGCAATTACCGGGCGCTGCACAAAAAGACAACTGGCGCTAATATGTTAGCTGGCATTCATCGCGAGACGCTCAATAAATTTGGCATTAAAAAAAAACCGTTTTTTTTCTGTATTGACTATTCCGGTAATCGTATGGAAATATTTGCCCCCGAAGAAGCACAGGCTAATGGATTTAGGTTTTCATTCCCGCAGTTTTCTGATAATTACAGATATAAAAAAGTCACTTTACGAGTACATCCCCCCCATTATGAAGTATATCGGCAACGGTTTGCTTTTTTGCAAAAAAAAATTGGCGACGGTTACAGTGTTTTAGCTAACCTTACTTGGGCGGTGCCAATAACTTGTGATGTAGATATAGAAGAAATTTATTTGGCAGCGCGTGCACCCTACCGTATTTTGAAAAAAGATGAATTTGTCTGTTTTTCGCCAGAGACTTTTGTGAAAATTTTAGGCGAGCGTATTGAAACGCGACCTATGAAAGGCACTAGAAAAGCAGCTAACAAAGAGATGGTCACTCAGGTTGCCGCTGAATTGCTCAATGATATAAAAGAAACGGCGGAACATTATGCAGTTACTGACCTTTTACGGAATGATTTAAATCAAGTAGCACGCAACGTTAAGGTTGAGAGATTTCGTTATGTAGAAACATTAGTTACTGCAGGTGGATTTTTATTACAGAGCAGTTCTCTCATTTCAGGTAAAATAACTGCTGATTGGCCTGCGCGCTTGGGTGATATTTTCTCTTGTCTGTTACCGGCAGGCAGTGTGACTGGAGCCCCCAAAAGAGAGACGGTTCATCTGCTGAAAAACTGTGAAATACAACAGCGCGGCTGGTATTGTGGCGTGGCGGGCTATTTTGATGGCACTTCACTTGATAGTTGTGTTTTAATTAGGTTTATTGAGAAAAATAAAGAAGGATATTTTTTTAGAACGGGCGGGGGAATTACCTTCGACAGTGATCCGCGACAGGAATATGAAGAGCTACTGCAAAAAGTATATGTCCCGTTATATTGAAACTATTCGCTTTGAGCATGGTCAGGCAGATCTTTTACCATTGCATGAGGCTCGACTAAACCGCACGAGAAAAATTCATTATCCCTCATCGCAGTATATATCGCTCAATGATTTAAAACCACCTGACAAAAATTTATGGAAATGTCGCCTGCTATATACCGATCATATCGAAGATGTTGAGTTTCTGAAATACAAGATTAAGAAAATCAATTCTCTGAAAACCGTGTTTGACGACACTATTGAATACACGGAGAAAGCGGCAGATCGCTCTGCTATTGATAGATTGTTTAAGGCAAAAGAAAATTGCGACGATATCATGATTGTCCGCCGGGGATATATTACCGATGCTTCTTATGCCAATTTAATTTTTTTTGATGGCAATTCCTGGTACACTCCTAAAACACCCTTACTGGCTGGTGTCCGTCGCGAGTATCTTTTAGCAACAGGTCAGGTAAAAGAACTTAACTTGCGCCCTAATGATCTAAATAATTTCAGTCTGGTTATGTTAATCAATGCCATGCTGCCTTTTGAATTACAGCGGGCTTTCCCTGTTGGTAATATTGTACCTTGAGCTTAAGATCTTCAGACGATTTCACCGGTTGTTCTTTCAAAATTGGCAATAATGCGTGAAGTGATTCGTCCCGCCGGATCGAGTGAGCGCAACTTA
>CALHRC010000182.1 GCA_938038265.1 uncultured bacterium | reverse complement strand
GTTAGAACGTATTTTAGATAAAGTTGCGTAAGGGTGGATGTATCCCCCCCCTGCTATAGTTATGGCATAGGCGGCCCCACGCGGGGGTTTTTTAGTTACTAAAAAGCGTGTTATGTCGCATAGGAGGCTGGTTCTTGATGTGGAATTCCCCATCTGTTCAGGAATTCTAAGAACAGAAAAGCCCCGACGGGCTCTTAGTTACCAAAACCGATATAACGTTAGATACGCATTACCCCGTGCCATAGTTATGCCACCGTGGCTATTCCGCCCCGCAGGGCGTTGTTAGTTACTAAAAAGCGTATTATGTCGCCTGGGGGCTGGTTTTCTTGATGGGGAATTCCCCATACAGCCCTAAATCCTTACCTGGCTCGTAATGACATCAAGATCTAATGAAAAATATTTGACGTTCTGTTTAAAAATAAAAAAGATACTCCCCTACCGGTGGAGGTAACAGTTGGCACACACTCTCTCAGCAAAAAAAAGAATCCGGCAAAGCGCAAAGCGCAGAGCCGCCAATAACGATAAAAAGTCACGAGTACGCACCATAGAAAAAAAACTGCGTAAGCTCGTGGCTGAAAAAAAAATGGAAGAAGCCGAAAAAGCCTATTCTGATTTTTCTTCAGCAATCGATAAAGCAGCTAAAGCCAAGGTTTTCCATAAAAACAAGGCCGCGCGCAAAAAATCACGCATTGCCCTGTTTTTGAACAAAGCCAAAAAAGAACAAGCTGCTTCAACTAGCTGATGTTCCAGGGGTGATTAGCTCAGTTGGTTAGAGCACCTGCCTTACAAGCAGGGGGTCTGAGGTTCGAATCCTCAATCACCCACAGTTTTCCACGGTTTTCCACAGACTTTTCCCCTAAAAACATAAGAAATCTTTGTATTATGTCACTTTTGGGGGATGTTCATTCTTAACACTTAGCTACCCCAAAAGTAGCAGATCTTTGGGTGGGGAATTTCCCCACCAAAGTTACGGAATTTTAAGAACAGGATGTTTCCCTGTAGTAAGAAATTCCATATTCCGGCGTGTCTTACAGAAAGCAGAGCCGGGGGTAGCTAAAGGCAGGCTCTGGTAAGGTTAGGCGGATAGCGAAAACCTGTGGCCATGCCCCCGACGGGGACAAGCTTGGCCGTAGCGAGGGGGCGGGTCGAGCCCTCTTTTGTACTGATGCTATCTATTACAAAAATCCAACATGTAAGCTAGGTGGCATTTTTTAGTAACTAAAAAACTCCTTTAAGTTTGCGCCAGGACGGAGAGCATATTTTGGGCAATATGGCTATAGGCATCTTTGACTGGCAGCACGTTTTTTGCATCTTTGCTCTTTGATAGTACCAGAGGCTCACCTTTCTCGCCCGACTCCATTAGGGCTATCGTTAGCGGAACCCTGCCTAATAGCACAGACTCAGCCTTTTCGGCTAACCGGGCGCCGCCCCCGGTAGAAAAAATATAACTTTTGCCGCCACAGTGTGGGCAGATAAATTCACTCATATTCTCCACTACCCCGATGACTGGTATATTTACCTGGTCGAACATGGCAATGGCCCGACTGGCATCTAAAATGGCCACATTCTGGGGGGTGGTCACTACGACAGCTCCATCCGACTGCACCTGCTGGGCTAATGAGAGTTGGGTATCACCTGTGCCGGGGGGCAGGTCGATCATCAGATAATCCAGTTCGCCCCACTCGACATCATACAGAAACTGTTGGATGGCTTTACCCAGCATAGGCCCGCGCCAGACCACTGGCTGGTCCTTATCGATGAGAAAGGAAAAACTCATCACCTTGAGGCCATGGGCTGTCATGGGCATGATTCGGTCTTCACGCACTTGGATGTTCTGCCGGCCTTCAAGGCCCAGCATTTTACCTACAGACGGCCCGTAAATGTCGGCATCGAGTACGCCTACTTTGTATTTCATAGACGCCAGGGTAGCAGCTAAGTTGACGGCTACGGTGGATTTTCCCACACCGCCTTTACCCGACCCGACGGCGATGACATGTTTTACTCCAGGCACTTTCTGGGCTACTGGTGCGGCCTGCTGGGTGACTGGCGGCTTATTGGCTGGGGCTGTAAATTTTAATTTCACGACATCGGCAGGCAGGCCGGCCTTGGCCAGTGCAGTGCGGATTTGGGAATCGAGGGCCAATTGCAGCCGGCGGTCATCTTTGACCCCTAAGGTTACGGTAAATTTACCATCTTTATCAGCTTCGGCGCCCAGCAGGGTGCCATCAGAGACAATATCTTTATGGGTTAGCGGGTTTTGCACTGCCTGTAGGGTTTTTTTTATCGTTTCAGGGGAGAGTTTTGTATTTTCAGACATTTCGGGTCAACCTTTAAGCATGAGTCAGCATACCTAAAATGTATAAACAAGAACCCGATATGTCCAAGAATTAAAGAGACTGCGGGTAGCTCTGCTGGGGAATTCCACATCAAAAGGGGATCTATTTTTTTGTTCAGGAATTCCTGAACAGGGTTTTTTCGACCGCCAGCATATGTTCAAAAGCCCCCCAAAACATATAGCCCGTTACCCCATGATCGCTGCCACCTTTGATCTGTGCGGCAAAATAGTCTCGACCATAGCCCCACAGACCATTTTTCATGGGGAAGGCCTGCAGCCAGGGCCGCACCAGAAACCGCCCATTGGCCAGGTGCTGGTAACGCCGGGCACTATGGGCCAGCAGGTTATAGGCTCGCTGTTCCCGCGGGCCGGCTGTCAGGTAACGATCTCCAAAGTGAGACGAGTACAGCATGGGTGCAACAATATCGACAAATTCACCATACACATCGATATCCTGGCCAATAACTCCCGCCGCCCGGTAAAGCCCATGGTAACCGTAGATATCCGCCATGAGAGGCAAATGGGTCGCCTGTCTGACCTGCCAAAGAAAGTTGGCTAACGCTTCTGAAGGATACATGTCATCTTTTCGGTGAGAGAAGAGGCAATTACCAATGGGTCCATCCGACGGGAAACGAATGTAATCCAGTTGGATTTCATCGACCCCCAAAGCAGTCAGTTCTTTTACTAACGGAGCGTAATATTTTTCCGCCAGGTCATCGTTATAGGGATCAATCCAATATTCATTAGGCGCCCCCTGCCAGGGCTGTCGGGTACGCCGATCGAGTACCGGGAAACCTGCTTTACGGAACAGCACCGCATCTTTGAATACGACTAACCTTACACTCAGGTACAGGTTATTCTCTTTCATGAAAGAAACCACTTCTTGCAGATTGAGCAGCGGTCGCACAGCGCCAAGAGAACGAATGAACTCAACCTGGCTGTCATAACGTACATAGCCATGGTCGTCTTTGAGGTCAAGCACCATGCCGTTATAGAAACCACGTTTAAGCATCGCCTGCACGGCCTTGGGTTGCTTTTTGTAATTAAACGCGCTGGAATACATAAGCCGCCGGCCGTCGGCCCGCTGCATTCTATCGAGTTTATTTTTTTCAACTGGTATGCCGGGCAGGCGCGCGCTGACGCACACATCCGGTTCTTTATCGAGGCATACCAAGAGGCCGGTTACGTTTGTTGGTATTCCGGGCAGAACTTCGGACCAGGGGCGCAATTGGGTCAGCTCCCGCATATCGCCCACCAACAAACCGCGGCTGGTGGCCACGAACACACGCCCATCGGCCGCGAAAGCGATATCGTAGGTGTCAAAAGTATCAGTAGAATTCAGGGGGGATGGTACTCGCGAAAAAGAAGGGTCATTTTTCTTGCGGCGAAAAATACCACCCTGTATGGACGTACCCGCCCAGAGCGCCCCATCGGGAGCTATTTTCAGGGTTGAAATTTCCTCATACAAGAAGTGTTTTTCGTTATGGGGGATATAGGGCAGCCCGGCGTTTTCTATTTTGAAGCTCAGTTTTTTTGCATCCAGAGACGCTGAATAAATACCATTAGTTGTAGTGCCGACATAAAGTTTTTTGTCGTCACTAATTATTGCCGAGAGATACACCCGAAAGCTTAAGTCATGCGCCACGGTCTGAATTTTTTCTTTAGACAACCGCAGCAGCGAATGCTTGTAGGTGAAATAGCCGCTCATGGCGTCATACGCCGTAATTTCCCGTTCACCTTCGGGGTCATAGAGTGCATTTTGTTTGGCGAATGCAGTAACCTTTTGCCAGTTATGGCCATCCGTGGAGCGGTACATCCCCCGGTTGCGTAATACAGCGACATAGCCATCTTTTGTTTTATGCAGCAAGCGGATGGCAATTGCCAGAGGCGCACCGGCTGTCGCGGGTAAGGCGGGAATTTTCCCTTGTTTTTTTAGTTTGCCGGCAGCGTAAGAAAAGGTCTCGAGATTGCTATCAATAAGTAGCGCAGAAAATTCGCCAGATTGAACCGGGGCGCAATGCAGGCACAGAGCGAGAGAGAAAATAACGTTGCGGAACATGTATATCCCCCCGCATTATTTTTCTTTGCTGGCTAAACGCAGCGGACGCAGCAATACCAGAATGGTTTTCATAAACAGCAGCGCGAACAGGGGCAGGTACATGTAGCGCACCCAATGAACACGACTGTCACTGCCGTCGGTTTCAAGGCCAGATAGATAGCGAGCGGCCAATAAAAAAAATATGGCAATGAGAGTAGCAACCACAATATAATTCACGCGGATTACCCAGGCGCGAAAACGCTCAGGGTAAAAACGGTTTAACAATTCAATTTGGATGGTCTCGCCGCGGCTAAAGCCAATAGAGGCGCCCAGAAAACCAATCGCAAGCACCAGGTGCGGCACGCTGCCGGCCACTGCTTCATTGTAAGAAAGCGCCCAAGCAGCAGAAGAAAAGTTACGCAGTAGGATTGCCAGCAACATGGCAGCAATTACGCTGAAGAGCAGGGCTGATACCAAATATACCTCGACGCGCTTGATCTGGTTTTCAAATTTCTCAAACATAGTTGCTGATTTCGCTGAACTGCCTCAGCCCGGCAAGAGGAAAAGGGGATTATGTTATCTGTAACCACCCAACCATTCTTTGGGGTGGGCTAAATAGGAGACCGGTAAAGTGAATATTTTTAAGAGCAAAAGCGCAGGGACTATACGTTTTTTAGTTACCAAACTTGCATTATGTCACATTGTAGCTTTTTAGTGATCGAAATGGGGCATTGCCCATCACAGCTTAGGAATTCTGAAAACAAAGGCGGAAGTTACAGCCCTGCATGCTGGTTAGTTACTAAAACAGCCGGTATTACGTCGCCCGGGGGATGGTCTTCTTGATGTGGAATTCCCC
>CALHRC010000181.1 GCA_938038265.1 uncultured bacterium | reverse complement strand
TTTTCTGTTGCGTATCAGTTCGATTGAACCACCGGAGGTTAGCGAACGCCTGGCCGATTTGCTAACCCATACTAAGATGGCCCGGTTTCTACATGCACCTTTACAAAGCGGTTCGCAATCGATACTGGCCCTGATGCGCCGGGGCTATAATTTGGCGCAATACCGGCGCCGCATAGAACAAGTGCGTAACAGAGATATGGAAATCCATATCGGAACAGATGTAATTGTGGGTTTTCCCGGCGAGTCTGATGCTTTGTTTGAAGAAACCCTGCAATTCTGCCGTGAAATGCAATTTGCCAATATTCATGCCTTCCCGTTTTCCCTCAGAAAAGGTACGCCAGTGCAAGCCATGCTGCATAAAAAAGCCCCCTTGCCCGGCAACGACTTGCCAATACATGAAATCCCAGGCGATGTGATCCGTGAGCGCATGAAGCGACTTACCGAACTGGGGGATGTATTAGCTGCCAACTACCGCCAACAAACCGCTGGTAGAGTTTGGCGGGCCGTCATCGAGAAGAATACCGAGGGAATACTTACCGCCACGAGTGAAAATTATATAAAACTTAAGGGTTATCACCTCGGCGATTTTGCTCGCGGCGAACTTGTGAATATTACCTATGATACATCAGGGCAGATAACTTTTATTGAGCGTGCGTGAAACCTGAAGCTCAGCTAGCATAGCGGCCGTTTGTTGCCGGTCTGTTTCAAGGGCTTCGATAAGTCGGTGCTCGAGCAGCCGGTAAGTATTGTATAAAGCACGGTCAAAGTCATCGAAAACATCAGTGGCATCAATAGAATGGGCCAACTGTTGCTCCCGATCCAGAGAACGACTTAAAGCCTCTACATCCCCCCCCCGCTGTAATAATTTCAGCTGGCGTATTTTATACAGACAAAGTTCTGCCAGATCTTCGGTAAGCGACATTATCCCTGCGTGACAAACCCACCCTGCAGACCCGCCGGTTTACTGTTGCTAACCATCCCCCGGGTAGGATCAGCCTGTTCCCAAGCATCACGCAGGTCTTTGAGCATGGCGGAAATCTGCTTTACTTCGGCAGCCGATTTTTTCATATTCGCTTCAAGCAGTTGTTTTTTCATAAAAATATAAAGGCTCAGCAGATTGCGGGCAATTTCACCGCCCTTTTCCATATCAAGCGAGACCATGAGCTCAGTGAGGATATCCTGCGCCCGCAGCAGGTTATTGTTTGCCTTGTCATAAGTGCGGAAATCGCCCATGTAACCGGCAGCCGTATCGAGAAAACGGATGGCACCGTCGTAAAGCATGACAATAAGCTGCTTAGGATCAGCTGTGTTAATCTGGTTGGATTGGTATTCCTGGTAAGGATTTAGCGATGGTCTCATAGAACTCCTTTGAAGAGCAATCACCTGTCGTCTGTATTTCATACAGGCAGCCGACACAGTAAATATCGGCAGCCAACATGGCTATCTTAACTTAAGTTCACATTTTGTCAACCTGCCTGCGGCGGCTGCGGGTGCGCCAGCGCCAGTAAGCCCAGAGGGCTGCGGCAGACACAAGTAGCCCCATGACAAATATATTATAGACTTGTAGGATTTCAAGCATCTTCTCCCATTTTTCACCGAGGAGCCAGCCGCCATAGACCAATATGGAATTCCATATCGTAGTAGCGATAGTAAAGGCCAGCAGGAACAGCCATAACGGCATATGGGTCATACCGGCCACAATAGCTACAAAGAACCGAATGCCGGCAGAAAATCGGGAAAAGATCACCGCCAGCAGCCCCCACCGCCGGAACCAGGCCTCTGTTTGGCGCAAGTTCTGCGGGTTGAGCAGTTCCTTCGCCCAGCCAAAGCGGGCGAACTGGCGAAAAAATTCAAGGATATGTTCCCCGAAATAGTACATCAGAGCTGCACTGAGCAGATTTCCGCTGTAAACTGCGATGCATAACTCGGCAAGGGAAATTCTGCCACTGGCAAGCAGATATCCGCCGAATACTACCACAGTATCTCCTGGGTAAGGGGGGAATACATTCTCAAGGAAAGCGCTGCAGCCTACCAGGAAGCCATACAGGGACGAGGGGATGGTATCGAACCAGGACGGGATATCCACCATGAAGTCAATAGTTGAAAGTGTGTTACTCCATATACTATTTTTTAGATATGGAATTCCATATCTAAAATGGCTCCTGGAGGGTTATACCCAGGGGGAGCCGAAAACGGCAAGGGCAGCGGCAGGTTTGAGCGCGTAAGGCGCGAAAACCGGTGGCCCGCAAGGGCCAGCCGCGGCCCGGTGCCCTAAGGGCATGCCGGTTGAGGCGCGGGGGGCGGCAGCACCCCCGCTTTTAATACTATTCCCTAAAGATTTACTACAACTTTCCCTGCACTAACTGCCTGGGTAGTTACAAATTCTATAATCTTAAAAAAAAAGTAAAAAATCCTGCAAAAAAACCATCTGTCGGCGGGTATATAAATATAGGATGAGGTACCGCAGTCAATTCAGAAATTACCCAATCACCAGTGTCTGGGAAGCACGCCTGGATCAAACCACAATGCAATCTATCCGAAGTGCCAGTAAGGCTTATAAGACCACCATGTCCTGGGTGGTGCGTTATTGTGTCTTTCGGTTGGCACGCAGGCGCCGGCTGGATTTAGATAGTTGGCGGGAGATTGCAGATGCCTGGAAAGAGAATCGCAAGAAAAACACACCATTGTCATCCGAAACAATGCATCGGTTTATGCTATGTTTATATGGGGAGGATGAAAAAATTTTATTAGAATTGAAATACCGCAGTGGCCTGACAGTGACTATGTTAATTAGGATTGCACTTAACAGATTTTTAGGAAAACTTATTAACCGAGGAATAAGCGATTGGTCTTTGTATTGGTTTGGCCTCAAGCAGAACAACACCATATGTCTGCAATATCGCATAGATATGGAAAACCATATCTACCAAAGATTCAAACTTACAGATTACTACCATCAACCACCAGGGCCGCTGCCTATTTATCTCAAAGCGACGCCCCCTAACTTGAATTAGCAAGTATCCTGCCAATACACCACTAACCAATAGGGGGATGGATCGTTGCGCTTACCATTAGGGGAGGGAGCACAGCCAGCAAAAATTTGCACTTTTTTGGCCCCATAAGCGAAAACCTGCATTGTCTGTCTCGCAAAATTTTCACTTTTTTGTTGACAGACTATGGGCAATCTTGTGAAAAACTATATACTATAAAATAGTTTTCTAAGGTGTGAGCTTTAGAAGGTAAGTTTAGGAGGGAGTTTATGAATCTAACAGAACAAATAACAGGAACGGTAGATCGCATGGAAGATCTCGCTGAAATGGTCTTGCGCAATCCCAGAGTAGCGCTTGAGCTGGCGCCATCAGCGGTAAAAGGATATATTCTCCATGAAGGGAAACAAGACACGTTTGCGATCCATTCGCCCCACAAAACCTTGTATGACTGGACCTACAAGAATGAAGGTAGCCCCGTATTTCGTGATCTCTACCGCCGTGCTTATAAGGGCCAGTGGAATGCAGAGGATTTACCCTGGGATACCCAAGTAGATCCTCTCGATATGCAAGAGCGCTATATACTGCCGGAAAAATTAAACCCTGTCTATGGCTCTAAACTCTACAGCAACAACAAAGCTGACAATGCCCGACTCATGCATGACATCTATGGTTTTCTGCTCTCCCAATTTTTGCATGGCGAGCAAGGTGCGCTTTTTGCTGCTGGATTTACCGTAGAAGCCACCCCGTGGTTTGGGGCAAAACTTTATGGTGCCACGCAAGTGATGGATGAGGGCCGCCATGTGGAGGTCTTTAGTAAGTATATCATAGAAAAATTAGAGAGACTTTATCCCATAAATGATAACTTATTTGTGATCATTCATGCGTTAAACAATAGCCCTGATTGGGATATCAAGTTTTTGGGGATGCAAATTATGATTGAGGGCTTAGCTTTAGGTGCCTTTGGTTTAATCTATAAGTTTACCAAGGAACCCCTGCTCAAAGAATTGCTGAAGCTGGTCATCTCAGATGAAGCCCGCCATGTGCACTATGGGGTGGAAGCGCTGCGCGATTACTACACCAAAGAGGTCTCAGAAAAAGTGCGCCGTGACCGGGAAGATTGGGCTTATGAAGTAGCCGTGCTGCTGCGCAACCGTTTTATGTTCTATGAAATCCGCGATAAATATTATGGGGAGCGCATTAGCCGTAAAGGGTGGGAGAAAATGATTTTGGAATCCGAAATTATGCGCGAATTCCACCGGGTACTGTTTAGTCGCCTTATCCCCAACTTGAAAGCCATTGGACTGCTGACCGACCGTATTAGACCTAAATATGAGCAGCTTGGTGTTTTAGAATATGAAAACATGAAAGCAGCAGACAGACTTTCTTTAGCTGAACTATTAGCTGCCTGATTTCACAGCTTCCTTCTGCGGTTTTACCTGCAGAAGGAAGCTCCTATAAACTATCCATCCTCTTGTATCTTGAATTCTTGGTAGTACTTGCGGATATCATCTTTAAACTCAGTACCTAAACCTTCATGGAGTAATTGTTTGATATGCTGGTATTGTTCCCGGGCATTGCGCGCGTGTTTCATCATGGCATCAATCTGCTCCCGCGTTAGGTCGTCTCCATGGTGCCGTAATTCTGCTATAGCTCCCGAATACAGACGATCCGATCTGACATAGGCATGAACGATGATACGGCTCTGGAAATGGCCACAGTCAGCACATTCGAGAAATAAGCGATCATGTCGGTTGAATTGCAGGTGGTGTAATATAATAAATTTTTTTGAGCCGCAACCATTGCATATTTCCGGCACTACCAATTCTTTATTTTCTGCCATGATTTCTCCTTATGATAATGTGTCGCTTTATTTTAAAACCTTTTTTCAAAATAAGCCGAGAATCTTCCAATAAAAATACCCCACTGACCAGATCAGACCTAACGATACCAGACCGGTAACCAACCCGACTTTGATCATATCGGCCATTTCTATTTCTCCTGACCCATAGGCTAAAGCATTTGGCGGAGTAGATACCGGCAAAGCCATCGCGGCGGATACTCCGGCAGCCGTAGCAATTACGATTGGCTCGGGTTCGAGACCAGCGATGAGAAATGTCATGGGTATTACAATCGATGCAGTGGCCGTATTGCTCATTACCGTACTAAAAAACAAGCCGATAACGGAAAATACTATCATGGCGCCATACAGAGAGATACTACCGTTAGGCAGGAAATTAAGCAGTAGTTCATTGACTTCTGCTTTTTCCAGAGCGACCGAAAGCGCCAACCCACCGCCGACAAGAAACAAAATATCCCAACTGACATGTTTGAAATCGCGCTCTTCGAGAAGACCTAAGGCAAAACCAAGAATTACCGGCAGCAGAGCAATGGCGCCATCGGGGATGCCATGCCAGCCGGAAGTTAGCCAGAGAGTCACCGTAAGAAAGAACACAAAGATAACCAGTTTGGTATTGCGCTCAAAAGAGAAACGGGATTGCGGGTCATAGGCAAAAGGTTTTTGGGGAGCTTTGAAAAAAATTTTCAGAATCTTATAGACCAGAACGATGGACAGAAGCGCCAGGGGAGCCATGGCAACCGTCCATTTGGCAAAAGTAACCTGGTGTCCGTGCTTCAACAGCGCCGCCATGGCAATTGCATTAGGGGGTGTGCCAACCGGCGTGCCCATCCCCCCCAGGTTTGCAGCAAAGGGAATTCCAAGATAAAAAGCGCGCGAAAAGTCGCTGCCCGAACGTTTTAACTGGGTTGTAAGCCCCTGCACCAAAATCAAGCCCAAGGCAGTGGCCGCCGTATTTGACATCCACATGGATAAGATACCTATAGTCAGCATTAGGGAGAGCAGAATGCGATCTACCCGACTCCCTGCTAACCTCACTACCCCGGAAGTTACCCAGACATCAATATGGTATTTCTTAATCATTTCTGCCAGCAGCAAGCCCCCCAGAAAAAGAGCGATAATATCGCTGAAAAAGGGGGCATAAAACACTGCCGGACTAAATGAAGGGTTACTTTGCTTGAGAACCGGTGTCAGCCAGGTAACTTCCAGAAAAAGAACCAGCAGAGCGGTAATATGCAGGGGGATGGCTTCAGTAACCCACAGTGTGATTGCTGCGGTGAAAATGGCCAGGGCTGCCTGCTGCGCAACGGTCAGCTCCAGCGGAAATAACGCCACGGTGGTACTTGCCACAGCCACCAGCAGTAGTTGCACAATACGGCGGGATTTCAGAATCGAAAAAGTTTCCATCGGTAAATCACCTTACCTAAGCTTTACACAGTATGTCATCCCCAAATATCTTTATTTTCACGCTTAAGTTCAAATAGTAACCATAGAACCGTGTGCTAGCCTACCGGACGTGTGCTACCCCAGGAATGATTTTGGGTGGGGAATTCCCTATCTTATTCTTAGAATGACTGAACATGGCGGCTAGATCCCCCCGCTGGGGCTTGTTCGTTACTAAAAAATCAGTATTATGTCGCCTGGTGGATGGTTTTTTTCTGTGGATTTCCATACCATGATATGGAATTCCATATCATACGTTTGACCTATGTTGTTATGGAAATAAATAAACCCACCCCAGATTTTTGGGGCTTACTTCAAATTTTACATTTTTTTGTTTACAAGGTAAATTAAATTGTTTTTTTACTTATAATAGGTATATGTCACTGGTGCGCAAATTGAAAAAACTCTCGCTGTCGGTCTTATTGGTCTTTGCAGTTGACCTGCGGGTAACGTACGCCAACCCACAGGAATTTGAGACCATCACGGTGAAAAAAGGTGATACCCTGTCGAAAATCTCCGGGCAGTACCTGGAAGATCCCAAGCGCTGGCAAGAACTGCTGCAATACAACAATATCCCAAATGCAAATCTGATCCGCCCTGGTCTGGAACTGAAAATTCCAGTTTACCTGGCGAAAAAAGCCGTTGGTGTTGTGGTATTTAGATCGGGCAAGACCATGATCTCCCGGCAGGATATAAAAGACTGGCAACCTATCGCCATTAAAGATCCAATCTACAGCAAGAATATACTGAAAACCGCCCAGAAATCCAACCTGCATATCCAGGTTGGTACAGACTCAATGCTTAAAATCTATCCTGACAGTGAGCTGGTATTTGACCCACCTAATGTACAACAAACTACTGCCTTTTCTTATTTCCTACAGCGCGGCCGCCTAAATGCCCAAATCACCAAGGCTGAAGGCCGCTCTTATGTTGTGCGCACACCGGCAGCCATGGCCGCAGTACGCGGCACCGAATTTGATACAGAAGTCAACCGGGACAGGCGTACTACCCTGCGTTGTTATGAAGGAGAGGTGGAAATATCTGCCCAGAAAAAAAAGGTGACGGTGCCAGCTGGTTATGGAGTCATGGTAGATTACGGTAAACCGCCTGGCGACCTCTTTGCACTGCCAGGCGCCCCGGTTATTATCCAAGAACGCTGACCAATGAGGCAAAATTCCGTCCGATTCTCGCCACGGCGTGCTACTGTGCAGCCAATCTATACAATAGCTGTTATACTATTTATTTTGACGACGCTCATGACAGCAACAACCCTTACGGCCAGCGAGAGCAAATTTATCCTTCGAATAGCAGAAGATGTTCACGCAACCTCATTCGAAATACAGTGGCTACAGCAAGAGAACGACCCTGAAGAATTGAGCGCCGAAGAGACTTTCCCTATTGGGGGTAATCGCTTGGAACTTGACACACCACAGGCCCCCTTTTTTCGGCTGCGCGCTAGAAACTCGCTTGACCAACCCGGTCCATGGTCGCCGGTATATCGCTCCAGCGATTTTTGGCTTGCGGTAAACGAAGAGCTGCCGCTAGGTGAGGATGTCCCTGCTGAACCCGAGCCGGAACCTGAACCCCAAATCCCTGTGATGGAATTACTTTTTGCCAATGAAAGCAGTTACCTCAAAGATGGTATTATCACATTTCCGGCAGACACCGGCGGTGAGATCTGGTTGTCGCTCAATAAGCAGCCTGAATTTTTGTATAAAGAGGATATCCAACTTGAGCATGACCGCGAATACGAATTAGAAATGGTCTTTCGCAATCTGAAAGGCCGGGAATTAAGTCGTGAGATCCATCGTTTCAAGACTGATTTACTTGCTCCCCGAACTCGCAGGGTCGTATATTGGCCAGCTTTTCGCGGCAAACAGATCTGCCTTACGCCAGAAAGTAAAATTATTTTTCATGCGTTTGACCAAAATTCCGGCGTAAGTACTACGATGTGTCGTTTTAACCAGCAAAGTGAATTTCAATCCTGTGTTTCGCCAATAAAGCTGCCTGATTCTTTTGACAGGAACTGCCGCAGTTGTGTCACTTTGGAATACTATTCTGTTGATCATGCCGGCAACAAAGAAAAAGTGCATACCGAAAAATTTGGTGTTGTGAAATAGAAGCCTGTCATAGATATTGTGACTCAAAAAACAAATCTTGACAGAGTGTTTTGACCCGTCACCGTCACACAATGGATCGTCTTGTTGAGTTTCTGGCCACTGGTTTCTACAGTGGCTATTTGAAACCTGGGCCTGGCACCTGGGGTTCCTGGCTGGCGCTCTGTATCTATACTTCTTTAGCTAATTTTCTTCCCCTGGAAGCTGCCCATACCGCTCTTATTCTTGGCTTACTGTTCACTGCTATTGGCATACCTGTTGCCACCCGCTTTGAACAAATAACACAGGAACATGACCCTGGTTATATCGTTATTGATGAATTCGCTGGTTTATGCCTTACTTTCTGTGCGGTACCCTTTTCCCTCACGCTGGCTCTTACCGGTTTTTTACTCTTCAGGTTATTTGACATCCTCAAGCCATATCCCTTGAAATACCTGCAAGATCTGCCCGCTGGCTGGGGGGTGATGCTTGATGATGTTGGTGCCGGTCTCTATGCGGCCTTCCTCCTTTCCCTATTGCACCGTTTTGTTTTTTGAGGCGGTGTTTTACTTTGCTACTGGCGACTTCCGATAATTTAGCGTAACAATGGAAAGAAATCGCTTGCGACTTGCCGAGGCTTATCTGTTAACCGATGAGGAGCTGCGCCTGCTGCAAGAAGAACTTAAAGTTCTTGAAGAGGCGGCCTTGAAAATTGCGCCGCTGTTTGAAAATCTCGCATCCCGCTTAGACAAACTGCAGCAGCACACCAGTGAGGAACGTTCGCCGCTGCTTGCCCGCCGTCTGGCAACGTTACGATTCCAGCTAAAAACCCTGATGCAACGGCATGGCTACAAGGCAGAGATTTTTTCCGAGCTACAAGAAAGCTTACGCCGGGCCCGACGTAAGGCGCCGCGGGAGATTGTACCCAACCGCTTACTGCAACGCCTGAACCGTCTCTCGAAACAAGGGGGACGTTCTGTGCCGCAAACTAACCTCACTGTTCCGAAAAAAACTCCCCCTTCCAACAGCCTCTATTTCATTATCGTAAAAAATGGCACGATGAATTTTCTGCTGCCAGGCGAAGAAATCATCTGGCAGCGGCGGGTACCTAACCGCGAAGAGCTCACTCTGCGCTTACCATCCAAGATTTCTGCCGAACCACTGCTATTTAGCAGTCTGCCTGGCCAGGATCCTCTTGAACCGGCACCGGTGCGCAAACTTGCGCTGTTAGTCCAAGGCCGCATCGGCCGCTTTGCTGTATTGGCCGATGCTATCGGGGGTTCCATCCGCCTGACACCGCAGCTTTTCAGGCAGAAACTGAGCTTTCTTAAGGTGCAGGATTCCATCTACGAAGCCTACTTGTTGCTGCATGGCGTTCGTTTCTTCATCAGAAGAAACTGGCTTGCACCTCTGCAGGCTTACCTACAGCAAAGCTCGCAGCCCGATATGTAAACTCATTTACAGAGTGAGAGAGCGCTTTTAGAGTGTCAGAGCGTAACATGTCGCGTTCTCTAAAAGAAAATCTGCTGCGCTCTTTTTTCAGTCATTCCGCTGAAGCTGGAATTAAACTGTCACAGGGGCGTGTCGAGGGCATTTTACTGCGTCGTAATATCATCCGGGCGCTCAGCGATATCACGCTGGCGGATACATCCCCTGTGCCTCTCGAACCTGCCCCGCATGCCGATGCTGTTCTTGAAATTCTGGAACAATACGGTATTGAGCATGAGGGACGCACGGCGCTACCGGTTTTTGACAGCACATACCAGTTGCAACATTTCTGGGGGCGAGCTGAAATTATCAAAGCGTTTGAAGCGATTCCAACCATCAGCGCCTGGCAACCGCCCAAAGTTGAACGACCTGCCTCGAGCGATCTTACCGAGCGGCCAGTTCGAGCTCGCCTCTATGATCTCTTTGTGCCCCAGGCAGAAAAAGTAAATGCCCCTGCTCCGGAAATGTCTATTGCGCAGGATAAATTGCCGCCACAGAACCGCCAGCGGGAGGATGTACCTGCGCCAACATCAGCCTTATCCCAGAGCGGCAACAAAAAACCTCTGGAAATTAAAATTAACTTAAAGCGAGGTGACACTGCGGCAAGGCTGCCGGATGAAACTGCCCATCTGGAGCAAGAGGGTACATCCCCCCTACCTAACTTAAATATAGCAATACCGAAAACTGAGATAAAACAAAACCCACCGACACAGCCGCACCCCGAAACACCAGTAACCGAACAGCCGGCAACACAGCAGCCAAGCGTCACTTCCCAACCTGAGAGTTCGCGGACTCCGGTAACACCGATGTTTGAAAAAAGTCTGCTCAAACGGGTTAAGGCGGAACTTGAACATGGTAAACTGGCCATTCTCGCGTTAGAAGCGCTGGGCTTACCTTTGTTGGCCATTGATCTCGAGGGGAATGAGTTTTTTCACAACCAGGAGTGGAATCAATTACTTGCCCGTTATGGTTCCCGTTTTGAACCGACAGAGATTCGCCAGCGCGCCCAGGATGTCATTGCCCAACGGGCCTTACAAGGCAATTTGGATGTCGAAGATACCATTGAATTACCGGGTCTGCTCAAAGGAAGGTCTTTCTTTCTGCGCACCATCCGCGTTGAAAGTGGCGTGAGTCGTACTATTGGTTATTTGATTTGGGCAGAACAGGGGAAAGTTTCTTTCTCGGCTCCGATTCCCACTGCTGCTGCAGGTAAAGGAACACACCCCCAGTACCTGGGCCGCACCCTCACGGAGATTTTGGCTGAAGAAGAAAAAAAAGCCCTGTTCTGGGCTTATGAGCAGGCGGACGGCAACCAGTCCAATGCCGCCATGCTGCTGGGTATCCCCCGGCAGACCTATGCTTACCGCCTCAAAAAATTTCTGCACAGTGAACAAAAAGAACAGCGCCGCATTAGACCACCGCAGCACGATGCCACAGCGGATCATGCAGGTGAGCTACCGAAAAATCGAGGCACAGAATAACGTTATCGGAATATGAATATACGAACGTCACGATACTCTCGTTACTTCTAATATCGCGGTAAGGTTCCGAAGTGGTATGGGTTTCTTCCAATACTTCGCGACGGGCAATAAAACTTTGAAAATAGGGCCGCCAGGACCAATCCTTCCTAATGAATTCGCGGTTTTCCTCCCAGTAATAGCTGTTGTTTTCAGAGCGTAGCAATTTATAATTTGGGCTGATCTGCACCCCTTGCGCGTTCACGAAATAGACCAGCCTAAGGTAAGCTCGCCAAAAACGGGGGAACAGTGCTGGCTCGACCGGTTTGAAAATAACCATATTGTCGCGCGGCTCCGGCACAAAATACTCTTTCAGTCGGGTTTCAAAAAATGTGCCCACTACGTCATTGAAGTAAAGCAGGCTCTTAAGCTGGTTTAACTTCCGCTGGTTGAAATCTTTCAGGTACTCATCGAGCGCAATATCAATAAAATGTAATGATTCAAAAACCGCTGTTGGAAAGGCGAGAAAGTAACCTTGCAGATAGCGCGCTCCAATATCTAAAGCACCATATAGTTCCTTTTCTGACTCAATACCCTCTACTAATAAAACCGAACCGATTTTCTCAGAAAGGTAGGCCATGGCATTGAGGATTTCTTTAAAAATTAAATCTGAGAAACCCCGGCGAATTAAATTTAGATCAAGTTTGATGAATTGCGGCTGCACCAGACCAATGCGACTGACATTTGAAAAGCCAGCGCCAAAATCATCAATAGCAATTGCAAAACCCCGGCCGCGCAGAAAACCGATTACTTCCATCATGCGTTCTGGCTCCATATTGAATTCGCCTTCCGTAATCTCGAGCACAATGCTTGTCGGTGGCACATTGTATTTTTCTACCATTTTCAAAATGGGGAGTACTTCTTCGAGATTCTTCTCGGGATTGAGAACCTCAAGCCAGCGCGGCATAACGTTAAGAAATAGCTTACGTTTATGAGCCAATCCCGATTCAGCGAAACGGCGGATCGCCTCTTCTCTGATATACACATCGAGGTTCGACAACAACTTCAGTTTGGATGTTGCCTGACTAAAAAGCCTACCAATTGAAACAACTTTTCCCTCAACAGTACGGCCACGAGCCAAAGCTTCATAACCGACAACATGTTTATCTTCAATGGAAATAATCGGCTGAAAATGAGCGAACGGCAAGCCAGTCAGTTGGTCATCAAACAGAGACAGATCAAAAGGTTGCGACACCATGGACGACATAGGCTATAATCACTTAAACACCGGACGACGTTTCTCCAGAATACTTTTTAAGCCTTCTTGGCCATTGGGTGATTTTACCATGTGTACACCCATCTCAATGTCTTTTTCAACCAGCTCTTTAACATAAGCAAGATCACTTGCCTTTGTAGAGCGCTGGTTGGCAGCCGTGACATCCTGCGGGATGGTCTTAAATTTTTTAGCAATTCTCTTCGCTACTATCATAAGATCACTTTCTGGGACTACCTCGTCAATGAGACCCAGCTGTGCTGCCTCGGCACTTTTGAGCCCCACCCCCAGAAATGCCAGATCACGGGCTTTTACTGTGCCAATCATTTTTTGCACTAAATATGCCGGTGCTGCAGGGATAGCTAAAGCAATTTGCGCTTCGGGAAAACCAAAGCGCATTTTCTCGACAGCAATGCGGTAGTTCATAAAAACCGCCCAGATAGCCCCTAAACCCATAGAGTGGCCATTCATAGCGGCAATAGTAACTTGTGGCAGTGCATAAAAAGCATAGGCCAAACGAAAACCAGCGGCTAACAGGGCGGCAATTTCCGCGTCACTTTTGCCAACAAAACCGGTAGGCTCAAAGCCATTGCTGAAAAAGTTGCCTTTAGAAGTTAAAATAACTACTTTAATAGTAGAATCCTCTCTGGCTTTATCAACTTCAGATTGGATTTCCTCACACAACGCAACCGTCACCGAGTTAAACTCATTGCTGCTAAACATGATGGTGAGTATATGCTCATCTCGGGTAACTTCAACCATGGTCTTATTTTGCATGTAAACACCGCCATGTAAATAAAGATTTTCTTGCCCTCTGCGGGGTTATTGGGGCATTATACAGTATGGAACCAAATCTAATCAATTTCGCAAT
This sequence comes from uncultured bacterium, assembly GCA_938038265.1. GTDB lineage: Bacteria > Spirochaetota > Leptospiria > Turneriellales > Turneriellaceae > CALHRC01. The sequence goes on along the minus strand of CALHRC010000181.1, from coordinate 2,856 downwards.
CCCGATTTTTTTCGCACTGATCTTTATTGAAATTATCGCCGGTATTATTACCAGAAAAAAAATCTATCGCCTGGGCGACTCAATCAGTGACCTCTCTTCTGGGATTGTTTCCCAGATTGTCGGTGTTTTTATCAAAGCGCTCGGCCTTGCCTTCTATATTGTCATCTATGAAAACTTTAAGTTATTTGAACTCAACCACACAGCATGGCATACTTGGGTGTTTGCCTTGCTTGGCCAGGATTTCTTCTATTACTGGGCACATCGCTTAAGTCATGAAGTAAATATTTTATGGGCAGCTCATGTAGTGCACCACCACAGCGAAGAATACAACCTAACGGTCGCCCTGCGCCAGAGCGCTTTTCAGGGTTTATTTACCCAGTTTGTCTATTTTCCATTGGCTATTCTGGGCATCCCCCCACTGCATTTTCTGGTTGCGGGGCAGGTTTCCCTATTATACCAATTCTGGATCCATACCCAGGTGATTGACAAGATGGGCTGGTTTGAATATATTTTCAACACGCCATCCCACCATCGGGTACACCATGCGATCAATCCCCAGTACATTGATAAAAACCACGGTGGCACGCTGATTATCTGGGATCGCCTGTTCGGTTCTTTTGCCAAAGAAGAAGAACCCTGTGTCTATGGTACAGTGACTCCCCTTAAAAGTTATAATGTCGTCTGGGCGAACCTACATTATTTTGTGGATATATTTCGCCTGATGCGCCAGGCAGACAAATTTATTGATAAAATTAAAGTGTGGTTTGCTATGCCCGGCTGGGTTCCCGCCTCAGGTGGCAAGCCAGCTTATCAAAAAGATGTTCCTCGGGTTAGTCCCGCAACTTTTGTGAAATATGACCCCCAAATGAGTCCCTTCTTGAAATTTTATTCTGTGTTTTGGTTTACTGCTTTAGCGGCGCTGACTTTTGGTTATTTACTTTTTTGGTCTAAATTGGAGGCATGGCAACTTTGGGCTGCCGGTGGTTACCTTATTTTTTCTTTGTTAACCTTAGGCGCAGTTACCGAAGGGCGAGCTTGGGCGACCCCACTTGAATCATTACGTTTATTGTCTCTGGGAGCCATCGGCTGGGCTGCTTTGTCGCCCCACGTGCCCTGGTTGGGAGTTCTGCCCATGGCATTAAGTGTGCTCTCAGCTTTGGCGCTGCTGAAACACCGCCCCGAACGGGAAGTTAAATTACAAGGAGTGTGAGATGCGTAAACGACTGAAACTCACCATTCCGCCTGCGCTGGTAGATGAACCCATTATCTATAAAATGATCACCCAATACAATCTAGTTCCCAATATCATTGAAGCGCGCCTCGACGGTGACTCATTAGGCCAGGTACTGATCCAGATTGACGGGGCGCCCATCGATGTAGAACGGGGGATTCTTTATCTAAAAGAACTCGATATCGAAATTGAACAGATAGAAACCGATTAGAAAATGTTAGGACAATCCACATAAAAAATAATCTATTGCTCTCTGACCATAAACGTTACTGCCACAAGGCCACCGTAGCTGCCGGGCAGTATCTTACCAATACAGCAAAACTGCCCCCGGCAACTAATATACCCTTAGGGGTATATTGGTTGCTGTCCGGTGTGGATTTACTAAGCTGACCATAGATGCTGTTTGATCTCTCGCCACTGTTAGTATTTTCACCTTCTCTAATTCCCGGCATAGCCATTTTAATTGCCCTCAGCTTCGGTATTGGGATTATCTCATCCCTGTTTGGTGTAGGAGGGGGATTTTTCTTTACCCCGTTTTTCAGCGCCGTACTGAACCTGCCCGCCACGCAGGCAGTGGCCACCTCAATGACCTCTATCCCTTTCCAGTCAGCCTCGGCCACCGGTCATTACATCCGCCATAGCGTAATTTTATACCGGGAAGCGCTAATTATTCTACTGTTTTCACTTTTTAGCTCGCAATTTGCCGCCGGCCTGTTATCTGCCGCTCACCACACACACTGGGGACAGGAAGCAGTCTATAAAACGCTTACCCGACTAGATATTGCGCTGGCAGTTGTCTATACCTGGATGATCGGCGGCCTGGGGATCTATGGTATCCTACAGGGCCTGCGCCACCAGCCGGCAATTGCACCATCAAGCAAAGTTCTCACTGGCCGGCAGAAACTGCTGCGGGCCAGTATCCTCGGTCTGGCCTATGGCGCCCTCTCTTCTTTGTTAGGTATTGGGGGGGGATTTCTCACCGTGCCCTATTTCATGTACTTCAGAAAGACGACAGCCGTACAAGCAGTGGCAACTTCCCTGTTTCTGTTATTCATTACTACTTTTTTTGCTGCCCTTCAATATGTGGTACAGGGACAATCTTATCTGGGTCTGGCAATGCTCACGGCAATTGGTACCATCCCCGGTGCGCAGCTAGGTGCCCGACTTTCGTTTCACACCAACCCACAGAAGATTAAAATGTGTCTGGGGTGCTTTCAGTTGGCGGTGCTGGCAGCCTACCTGTACCTGAAATTTTTGCGCTGATCAGCTGACTTCTGTAAGGTAGCCTTATAGACGGGTGCTGGCAATCACAATCCCGCGTATTGCAGGTAATGAGCAGCGCTTTCTTTGCCAGAGACTGGCGGCGATCTCAGCTCATTTTATGATGTTCTGCATAAAAGTCAATCGCCCACCGTATAGCCTCAAGCCCGGGGATACCCGCGCTGGCGGGCAGAGAGCTCACCCCAATAGGCGAGCTGGCGCTCGGGAATACCAAGCAATGCTTTGTCGGGCTTTTTGTTACCAAGAAGAATGGTTCCTGATGGGGAATTCCCTACCTAAGTTCAGGAATTCCTGAAGTAAAGGAAACTGATATCCCTTTGCCGGGGCTTGTTCGTTACTAAAAA
>CALHRC010000180.1 GCA_938038265.1 uncultured bacterium | reverse complement strand
CTGTCATACAGTTACTATCGGCCAGAGAAAAAATACCTGAAGTTTTTTCTTTTGTAAAGCAGCTTTTACGCCGATCTAAAAGAGTATGGGAACTCAGGCTAATTTTTTTTCAATTTTTCTTATGGCCATCATGCTGGTTGTCGCACCACCGGGGAACGCTGGGAAGAAGGAAACTTCAGGCAAAACGCGCTATACTTTCACCGGCAATTACAATCCCATCCACCGCAGGAGCCAGAAAATAACTCCGGCGGCAATAAAACAAGCAGAAGCTTTCTGGGCGGCCTATTGCAATATTGCTGTTAACCTTGCCAGACTTGAAGACGAGAAGATTGCCGGCGATGAGTTCAGTACTCCGGGCTGGAGTGTGGCATCGCGCGTCGCCGCAGTTGAGGTGATGGCAATGTATGACCCCCGGGAAGGCGAACAAGCCGTCTGCCGCTTGGGTAATCTTTTGGCTATATTCACCCGGGAAGGCGAACTCTCGTCTTTTGTGACATCCAACCGAAAAAAAATTGATGAATTGCGTAATCAAAAATGGCCTGCAGCAATTGGCGGTATCAAAATAACGGGAGTGCGGTATTCCAGCAATTGCGAAAGCGACGACTGCGAGTGTGAAATCACTGTCGAATATCCATGAGGTATGTTTATCTCTTAATTGACCGGTTCATCCACCAACCGCAGCCAGAAAACTACGGGATGATGGTCAGAAATGCGCTCATTTTCATGGGCAAGAACTTCCGCCTGCCACTGCCCCAGCCTTACCACGCGGGGATATAAGCTTTCCGTAACAGCAAGGTGATCAATAACCGAGCGGTAAGGCTCCAATATAAACGTAACGGAATTCTGCGGAATACCTTTGCCCGGTTCGGTTAGAAACTTTAACGTTGCGAGATTCTCAAGTGGCAGCAAGGTATCCCGACCAACACAAATTCCATTTCCCGGCAGTTTATCATTAAAATCACCTGCGAGGATGTAGCTGCCGGAAATATTTTTCAGGTACCCAGCGAGATCCGCAACCTGCTCAGCTCTGGTATCGCAATCTGCTGGCTTCGCGCCTGACTTTAGGTGTAAGGCCACAAGTCGAAATTCAAGACCGGTAGTGCGGGCACGCAACGTAACTTCAAGCGGCAACCGGTTTCTGCCGGACCAGTGCGGTTTTTGCGAACGGATTGCCCCGCCGGAATTCTGGGCAGTTAACTCTCGCGGTTCGCCCACCTGCTCTACCAGCGATTTACGGAAGAGAACCGCTACTTTTTGATCATCTGGTCCCGACTGAGCTAACACAAAATCAAATTCACCCCATAAAAAATCTCTAACAAAAGCAATCATTTTCTCCGGAGCTCCGTCTATTTCCTGTAAGGCAATTACATCCAACCCATTGCTTTGGATTAGATCGGCAATGCGATTTTTTTTGTACTCGCGGGCGCGCTGGGAGAGGCGACCTTCCCGACCATCAGGAAAAAATTCCAGGTTAAAGGTAGCTACCTGCAGGCAGCGATTGCTCTGCACCCCCCGGCACTGCGGCGCTTTAGTAGAACAACTGAATAGCAGAATAACAGCCGGCAGCCAGGACACATAACGCATACTGCACAACTGGCTGCAATTGCTGGATAGTCAACCGCAAATAATTCTGTAAAGAATCCGACTTTACCGCAAACCATAAACTACGGATGCCGGCTCATGGTGTTGCCTCTTTTCCCTTTGCGCACAGTTCTCTTCCCTGGAATGCCATTGAATCTGCAGATCTTTGAAGATCGCTATTTGGCAATGATCAAATACATGAATGAGAACAAAGACTTCCGTTTTGCCGTACACCTGATCCGCAAAGGTGCCGAAGTGGGTGATGTTTTGCCGGTGCCAGCTGCGGTCGGCTGCTTGGCTACTGTGGAACATGCCGAGCAGTTTCCTGCCGGCAATCGAGTTCGTATCCGTCTGCAAGCTATCGGTAGTGAAAGAATCCGCCTTCATGCCCTATCGGTAAGCGAGGGGGGATTTTATCTAGCCGAGATTGAGCCTTTGTCCTATCTGCCCTATGATCCCAAAGAAAAAAAAGTTTTGGAACAGGAACTGCTAGCGGTACTACGCGATTTTCTGACTCTGCCGGCGGTAAAAAATTTTAAGCCGGATCTCGAGTTGTTAGCATCCCAGGGTTATGCCCTCGCCTATGCAATGGCAGGTATGTTCGGAATTTCTAATCATCTAAAACAGAAGTTTCTTGAAGAAAATCACATACCCGAAATTTACCGCATGGCCATCCGGATACTCCGCGGCGAACTGCGTCTGATCCACCAGGTTGACGCCGGCCGCTCTGCAAAAAGGATGGGACCTTATTCAATAAATTAAATTTTTATGTCCGATAATAGAAATAAAAACTTATGAAAACATTATACTCCAAACTCACCTTTTTGCTCGCCCGGTTAGGCGGTTTCAGTGCAGCCCCCGGCCTACATCTGTTATTCACTAGCGTTATTCTGACAGCCAGCTTTGCTTACGGTTATGCTAAAGGTACCGTTGGCAACTTACATCCAGAAATCATGCTGGTTTTAGCCGGCGGAGTCATCCTCGCTCTACTGCTGCATCTACTCTCTTATGGAGCGCTTTCTGCCATAGGCATCCCCAGCCCCTTCCGTCATGTCCGGCGGCTCAATAAAGTTTTTCACGCCATGACCCTACAAGATAATTTGGATGTTGCCGATTACCGCCAGGCGCTGCTTGACCTCACTAAATACCCCCAATACCAAGCTGTCTATGGCGTTTTTGACGTAGCCCTCGTTCTCGGAATTGTGGTCGGCTATGATTTGCTTTTTCTGCAGACCGGTCATATTCCGCATTACCTGGTAGCTGGTGCCATTTCCCTGCCGATCCATACGCAATTCTGTTATGTGACGGCAGACCTACATCTCGGTCGCTTTCGCTCTGAAATCAAACGTCTCTTATTTGAGCGCGGCGAAATACCGCCCAACTATCATTCTTTTTCTCTCAAAGTAAAATTTTTTCTGATTCTGGTTATCATAATTCTTGCAGCGTACATTCTCATAACGTTGATGAATTCTGAAGCAATGCAGACCAAAGATGGATTACGTTATATCATTACATTTTCATTTTTCGCATTACTGTTACTATCTTCTCTGGCGGTAATGTATTTCTCGGCGATTTTCATGTCAATCAAGGAACTCCAGCGAGCAGCTCTCGCTCTTGAAAGTGGCGGCGATCCAGTTTTCTTTTCCCGTGCCACTGACCTGGAGTTAGCCAACCTCTCTTCCGGTTTTTTTTCGGCAGTGCTGCGCACGAAAAACTACCAGCAAGACCTGCAAGAACAGGTGCGGCAAGCCACAGCTAACCTCTCCCAGGCAAACGCAGAACTGCGGCATAAAGACGCAGAAATGCAGATGGAGCTCAACTTTGCGGCAGATATCCAAAAGGGCATCATGCCCGAAACCATGGCCCCCTGGAATGGTATTTCTTTTGCCGGATGTTTTTTCCCGATGAACAAAGTTTCTGGCGATTACTATGATATATTCAGAACTGCGGCAGCAGTTTATGTGCTGCAGGCGGATGTATCGGGCCATGGGGTTCCTGCCGCTCTGGTGACCATGGCAGCCAAACAATCTTTCGCAGCGGCAGTAACCCCCACGGCTACCCCAGCAGATATTTTTCGCCAGGTCAATCGAGACCTCTGCCGCAAGATCACCACGCAAGATTATTTGACCGCTTTTATGCTGCGTATCGATGAGAATAATCGTGTCACCTACAGCAACGCATCCCACCCCAAAGCCATCCACCTGCACTATGCTAATAGAGAGATTACGCTCTACGATACCAATGGACTGTTTATCGGCGCGATGGAAGACGCCGGCGATAGCTATGAGAATGGCGAAACGGTGCTTAAAGCCGGCGACCGAATCTTTTTATACACCGACGGTATTATTGAGCACAAGAACAGCGCTGGCGAAGAGTTTGGGCTCGACCGACTTATCGCGCTAATTCGCGAGACAAATAAATTATCTTTGTCAGAATCACAAAACCAAATTATCAAACAATTACGCGTTTTTATGGGGAACGAACCGGTGCGCGATGACATCTCTATGTTATGCCTTGAACTAAACCCGCGCTGGAATGAATTTGCCGCTCTTTTTGCTGAAGGCAAGCAGCTCATGAAACAGAATAATACACATGGCGCACTCGAAAAATTCATACAGGCAGCTAAGGCAGTGCCCGAAATGCCACGTATTCATTATGCGATCAGTCGCGCCTACTTCAAGTTACGCGAATTTGAAAAAGCAGAAGAAGCGCTGCTGCCCTTTGAAAAAATTTTTCAAAATGATATCCGTGGAATGCAACTAAAAGCGGGAATTCTCATCTCATTAGGCAGAAATCATGAAGCTAAAACACTG
>CALHRC010000179.1 GCA_938038265.1 uncultured bacterium | reverse complement strand
TTATGTCGCCTGGGGCTGGTTTTCTTGATGTGGAATTCCCCATCATGTTCCGGAATTCCTGAAAAGAGTAGCCGCCGTGGTAGGTCAAAAACCATCCCGCTTTACCCCTTGGTTTTTTTAGTTACTAAAAACTTGCATTATGTCCCCTGAAGTCTGGTCTTCTTGTGGGTAATTCCCCATCTGTTCAGGAATTCCTGAACAAAAGCGGTACTACATCCCCCTTGGGGTTTGTTAGTGACTCAAAAAACGAGATTATGTCGCCTGGGCTGATTTTTGCCATGGAAATCCATACCTGGTGGGGAATTCCCCATCTTAAGTTTAGGAATCCTAAAAACAGGGGTTGTTTGGGTGATGACTCTGAGACAATGAAATAATCCTTGCCAACACATTAGGTTATTTTGAGTATACTGAAATTTGTGACCGGTCTGTCGGTAACGAAATTAAGAAGATATTCATGAGCGAGTCTAAGGCAAAAAATATTGACGCCAGGGTAGAAAACCTAATCGGTGGGCCTCTTCTTGATAAAGAAGTACCCTCATTGGATATTGAGAAGCTGCCCCAGCTTGACAATCGGATACGCTCTCGCCAAAATGAGATAAGTAGTGCTTTGGTCGCCAATCTGAGCCGTCTGTCGGGCAATGACTTGAAAGAACGGGATCGGGTTATCCAGCATGTGAGTCGTGCTATTGAAGAAATTGACGAGATTGAAAAAAAACCGGTTATAGCGGCCCGGCAGGTTGATGATCATCTCAAGAAACATGTTACCAGCATACAGACGATCCAGCAGGATATTGTTTCGCGCCGCCATCTTAACAAAGAGTTTTTTAGGGAATTTATTGGTGGCCTGGTGGATTTAACCGGCCCCAACCGCGATACCACGGCTCTGTTTCTAGGGATTGAATATGGCCATGGTAATTTTCTGAGCAATCATACCCTCAATGTTACTTTGCTCAGTATATCTCTGGCTATCGAAGTATCGAAACTAATGGAGCAGAAGATCACTTCGCCAGAAGTGGTCAAAGATATCCGCAAGGTGCTGATCTGCGGCAAGAAGATATTTACCCGGCAGGATATTATTGATATTGGGGTAGCGGCGCTGTTACATGACATCAATTACATTCTCACCTTTCCTAACATGACTGCCACGACAAAATTTGATTTAAGAGAACAGTCTATTGTCGAGCGGCACGCAACGGAATCATACCATTACTTAAAAAATAACTATTCGCATCTTGAATATGATGTATTGCGCGCTGTTTACCAACACCACGAGCGTCTTGATGGTTCAGGGGCGCCCAATGGAGTATCCGGGCGTTTTATTGCCCGTTATACGCCGATACTTAGTTTTGCCGATCAATTTATCCTTTATACCACTCCCAACCCTTTTCATGCGGTAATACATCCGCGGATAGCGTTACAAAATATGCTGACCAAAGAGCGCAACGCCTTTGATTCAGATGTCATGCTCGCCTATGTTAAGGGTGCTGGTCTGGTTCCCTTAGGTTCATGGTATGTGCTGGAGAATGGTACTATTGGTGTGGCAGTGAAAAGAAATTCCAATGATCTGAAGTGCCCAATAGTCAGGGCTTATTTCAATGCCCGGTTTCAGCCAATTTCGCCGGTTGAGTATGATACTTCTGATCCGACAACTCGGATTATTGGTGGTGTTGATCTCTCTCGTCTGGCTTCTATTGTAAAAAATTTCAAAGAAGTGATGCTTGCCGCCGGGTAAGCGGTTATCAGACTTTACCGTGCCACGGATCCAGCGGCTACCTGAAGTTTTAGTTAGTCAAATTGCTGCCGGCGAGGTGATTGAGAGCCCTGTTGGGGTAGTCAAGGAATTGGCCGAGAACAGTATTGACGCGGACGCTACCCAGATTGAGATTTATTGCCACGATGCCGGTTTTGCTGCGGTTCAAGTACGCGATAACGGCAGCGGAATACTAAAAGAAGACCTACCGTTAGCGATTGAACCTTTTGCTACCAGCAAGATATCCGCTTTTGACGATTTGTTCCGTGTCTATTCAATGGGTTTTCGTGGAGAGGCGCTTGGTTCTATTCGTTCTGTGGCTCGCCTGACCATTGAAAGTCGTGCTACAGGCGCCGAAGGGGCCTGGAAAATTTTCGCTGCGGGCGAACAAGTCAGCGCGGTAGAGCCCAGCGCTTTGCCGGTAGGTACCCGTGTTCTGGTAGAGGATTTATTTTTCAACACTCCCGTGCGGCGGGAATTTGTAAAATCACAGCGACAGATCCGCCGGCAGATACTCGATCTGGTGGCTGATCTCTCTTTGGCGCATCCCAAAATAAATTTCTCGGTATCGTTTGATGGTAAAGAGGCCTTTCGGGCTGCCGCAAAAGACAGACTGACCGCTCGTATTGACGCAGTTTATGGCACGGCTTTTTCTGACAATTTGCTACCGGTATATTACAAAGAGCAGAATTATACAGTAGAGGGTTATATTTCAAATTATAGTTTTTATCGTACTGGTGCGACCGATATTCGTTTTTTTGTCAACCAGCGCCCGGTGCAGTTTAAGCGTTTAGTGGGATTGTTGCGTCACGCTTATGGGGAATTGATGCCCCCGGGGCGGTTTCCCGTGGCGCTGCTTTTTTTTCATCTTCCCGCCGAAGAGTTAGATGTCAACGTGCATCCCCAAAAAAAAGAAATTCGCTTTCGCGATGAAGCTCGTGTAATATATTTTCTACAGGCGGCCTTGAGGGAGACGATAGAGCGCAGAGGCCCGTTTCGTTTAGCGGATCTCAGTTCCCGGAAAAAGCCGACTCTGGCCATCTCTGGCGGCGAAGAGACCGGCTTTGATTTTCTGCCGCGCTTGAATTTCTCGGCGCCGCCAGAGGAGACCCAGACAGCCAGTGGTGAAGAGCTGCCTGAAGAAGAAACATCCCCCCCCATACAGCAACCGTCAACGCCGCATTTTGCCCCGCAGGCCGCGCATGCTCGTTTATTTGATACGTTTGTGCTTGCTTCTTCAGAAGAAGGGGTATATCTGATTGACCAGCATACGGCACATGAGCGCATTAACTATGAAGCTTTTCTGCGAAAGCTAAAACAGCAAGAAAATGTAGCGCAGACATTGGCCATACCTCTGTCTATAGTGCTGTCGCCCGGCGATCGGGTATTGTTTGAAGAGAATTCCGGTTTGTTGCGTAGCCTTGGGTTCGTACTTGAAGATCTGGGGCCGGCTGGCTGGGCGTTGACCGCTGTACCTTTCTATGTCAAAAGCGGTGATGAAGAGCGGGCTTTGCGTACGGCTATCCGGGTAATTGAAGAAGAGGGCGGCATAGATAATGTCCGATTGTTTGAGCAGATGGCGAAAAATCTCTCGTGCCGGCATGCGATAAAAAAAGGCGATAGCGACTCGGTCGCCAATCTCTCTGAGCTAATCGACGCTTTGTCCCGTTGTGAGACGCCGGGGCGTTGTCCGCATGGGCGTCCGACGATGGTTTTTTTGGGCCGCAGCGAAATATTTTCCCTGTTCAAACGGCGTCCGGAGTGACGATAATCTTACTGTGGCCCAGGTACTTTTCAGGCACACATGCGCCGGTTGTGGCAAGCGCATTACAGTTCAGCTTGATATAGAAGCTTTAACGGTTCAGGAGTCAGTTTGTACTTATTGTGCTTACCGCCAACTGTATGATAACCGCCAGGGTCGATTAAGGGATATGTACCGGCAGGCCTTAGCTACCAGCCAGCAGGTTGTGGCGAAGGTGCCGTTAAAAACGAGTGTAGCGCCGGCGCCTCAGAAAATAGATTATCGGGCAGTGCCTTTACCGCCGGTGTTAGAAGCCCAAACGGAACAAGGGTTGGTTAAGCCTACCAGAGAAAAAAAAATACAATTCCAGCAAATCTTCAGTAACAGGGGGGATGGTAAGAAGGGCTTTAGGCTGCGCTCCCTGGTTAAGTATTTTGCCATTATGTTTTTGGCTGCCATGGTTGTCCTTCCATTTATTCTTTGGGTCTGGTTGTCTTCTTACACGCCGGGTACTTTTTATCCTTATATGCAGAAACTGTCTGGAGAAACGCCAAACCGTATCTTCGACCGCAATGGCATTGAAGCAGCCCAATTACTGCGGCAACCTGTGGGGCAGCTATCCCGCAAACAGATTCCCTGGCGACTCGAAGAGCTGTTGTTGCATGTTGAAGATAGAAATTTCTGGACACATGGTGGTATTGACTATGGCGGTATTCTTCGCGCCGGCCTCCGTAATCTATTCCGCCTGCGTTTTGCCCAGGGGGGATCGACTCTGACCCAGCAGTTGGCCCGCACCCTGATGGCTGAACGCCAGAAGACTATCCCCCGTAAAGTCAAGGAGTTGGCTTTTGCCCGGTACCTCGAAAGCCAGCTTACCAAAGATGAAATATTAACCCATTATGTGAACCGGGTTTACTTAGGCCATGGCGCTTGGGGATTTTCTTCGGCGGCGCGTTTTTATTTCCACAAGGAGCTGGCAGAGTGTAATGATACAGAGGTGCTGCTTTTGGTAGCTCTGCCGCCTGCTCCCGAAAGGTATTCGCCTCTGCGTAACCCGGCTCTTCTGCAAGAGCGATTGAATATCCTGCATGACAGCCTGCCGGCAAAAATGAAACAAAAATTCAGCCGCCAAGTATTTGAAAGCCAGCTACAGTTGGTTTTGCAGAAAATGAACCGAAGTCCTGGTGAAAGCGTTTTTGGTGAACGCCTGAACCGGCTCCCCTGGCTTAGTGAGTATGTCAGGTTGTTTATACAACAGCAATTAGGCGAGGAATTTACTCATGATGCGGGTCTGCAAATAGAGACGACAGTCGATCTGCCATTGATGGAGCACGCTGCCAGAGTTTCAGAGAACCAGACCCGAAGTCTGCGAGCGATCTATCCGCCGGTGCGCCGCCAGGGCGGGGCGACCATCCGGCTGCCCGAGACGATTATTGAAATGCGCCGGCGTTATCAGGAAGTTTCACCTTTAATGTCTGTTTTCGGGCAGGATGAATTTGCGGAAAAAAATCCAGAGCTGCAGACGGCATCTGTTGGTCTGCTTAACGGTACCGGAGAGATATTATTTTTTGTGGGGGGCTCCCAGTTTAGAGCAACCAACCAACTTAACCGGGCGTTTCAAATGCGCCGCCAGACAGGCAGTGCTATTAAGCCGTTTATTTATGCCGGTGCAGTAGAGCAGGGGCTGTTGTACCCGGGCACCATCCTCGAAGATTCTCCCGTATTTTTTGACCAGGGCGGTAACTCCTCTTTCAAGAAGGGTTATTGGCTGCCGGAGAATATCTCAGGTGTATATGAGGGACAGATTACTGCCCGCCGCGCTCTATCCCAATCAAAAAATACTGTCGCAGTAAAGATTGGTCACCAGTTAGGTACAGCGGGATTGGCAGAAATCTTCCGCAAGTTTTTTTTCTACAGTGATGGGGATTTTCAGAGCCGTTTCAGAGCGGATGCCAGTATTGCCATTGGCACTATTGAAATGAGTCCGCTTGAGCTGGCTCTGGGGTTTTCGGCTTTTGCCAATAATGGTGAAATTGAAAGACCCTTTCTAATCAGAAAAATTACCAACAGGGAAGGTAAGGTTTTATATGACTCTGCCGGAAAAGATGAACTTAAAACAAAATTACCTAAAGGCTATCGCGCTATACCGGGGGATGTTGCTGAGGTGATGGCATCAATGCTTGCTGACTCGGCCGCTGCGGTTCGCATCCGCGGGAATGTAATCGGTAAAACTGGTACGACCAATGAGTCGCGCGATGCCTGGTTTGTTGGGGCTACGCCGGATGTAACTGCGGTAGTCTGGGTGGGTTACGATGACGCGCGCTATTCCATGGCGGGAGGTTTAAGTGCTGCCATTGCCGCCCCGCTATGGAGCCGAATTATGGAAAGAGTGCCATCAAAGAAAACAGCTTTTGTGTTTTCCCCCCGGGCGGAGAGTGTTACGGTCTGTGTGCTAAGCGGCGAATTAGCCACAAGCCAATGTAAGGTTACTCGGCAGGAAATAGCAACTGAAAAAAGTCGCCCGACAAAAGTCTGCGATCGTCATACGGGTGCAGCGACCACAGTTCCGGTAAAAGCTGATGGCAAAGAGGAAAAAGATTTTTGGTAACAGATCTCATGAGAAATTTTTCTGAACATACTTTGTCTCAACGATTCTCTGGTGTTAGCTATTGCAACTTTGTCCTAAAAGGGGCAGGTATCCTTTTGCTTTGTTGCAGACCTTTGCATTTACTGGCGGTGATTGTTATTTTTTTGTTTCCCTTACAAGCCCTCCGGGCGGCTTCAAAAAAAGAGACAAAACTTTTTTCTCAGGCCTATGAAACAGAAAAACAAGATCCACCGGGGGCAGTTAAACTCTACCACGATATAATAAGCCGACGTAATTTTGATCCAGATCTAAAAGCCGCTGCCCGTTGGCGTCTGCTGCACTTGCAGCACAGGTTATTGTATGTGCCCGAGTTTTTTCAAACATTAGATTCACTGGGTAGCAGCAAAGCAAAGGAAAAAGTAAGAGAAAAACTTATCCAGGAACTTTGTTTTGAGCTTAACACTGACCGGGACCGTTTATCTCAATTTGTTGCTGCGTTGCGTTCCACGCCGGATAAGCCACTCCAGGTTTCGCTTTCTTTGCGGCAATTTCTGCAGCGAGAATTAAATCCGGTATTTAGGCAATTGGCAGTTGAATATTATTTGCGCCAAGGAAATATCGCCGCCGCCGATAGTCTTATCGGGACCTCAGCTAGCAAAACACCGCTGGCTAAATTATCAGGTGCAGTACAGGCTAGGCAATATGACCAAGCAGCCTCGCTCTTAAAAGAGATAAATTTTGAAGAATTGACAGAAAGTGAAAAAAGTGAGTATTTTTATCTTTTAGGTAAACTGCATTCCAGGCGGGGGAATTGTCACCCTGCAGTAATTGCATTTCGGCAGGCGGCTAATTATGCCTCCGATATAGCGGGAGCGAATCGCTATCGCGCATTGGCTGCTTTTGAGTTATATAACTGTGAAAGATATACACAGGCCTGGGGTCTGCTGCGCCGGCGTCGTGAAGGATACCAGGATCCGAACATCCACCTACTGCGTTTGATACTGTGGGCTGAAGTGGAACATGCCGAAGAGGCGCGGCATTTTCTGCATAAAATGAAAGACACACTGCAAGAAGAGCGCGGCACTGCCTATTCACCTCGTCTGGTCGATCACGCAATGAAGATTATAAACAGAAAGAAATGAAACCGAGACATATTATTTCGTTTTATCTACTGCGGCTTATGCGATCAGGGGGATTATTTTTTGCCGTCATCTGTGCTGCGTCTCCGGTGCGAACACAAGTTGATAGCGAGCCATCCTCGATAGAAAAAGTTATTATTGAAGAGCAAAAAGTAAAGCCACCAGCAAAGAGCAACAGGCGAGTTTATCCCGAGCTTTACCAGCCCGCAGCGATCAAGCGCAGACAATTAGTTATCATTCTGCCAAAGAAAGGCTGTCTCAGTGAACCTTTTGATTCGCTGCTATTTCATGGCGTCTCGGGTGATAAATTTCATCTACAAAAAATTCCTTCTTGTGGGTACCAGGTTGCTACGCTTTCGGCGCGCGATTTATATGGTTACCAAAATTTTATGTTGCAGGCGGGGGGATGGAGCCATCCTGCTGAAGCCCTCTCTCGCTGGGCAGAAGATGAGAGTTGGATTATATTAGGGTTTGCTCCTCTCGATGAGAATACTATTTTCGTTGAAGCTGAAAATTCCGAAGGAGAATATAGAACATTTCACGTAAATGAAATTATTTTGCTCGGTTCCTGACGAAACTGCACGGCAACTTTCTTGTTCCATACAGACCTTAACAATATAAACTTCAAAAGACTCTCTTTGCTTGACGCGCCTGCAATAACAAATAGAATCAGTTATGAAAGTACTAATGATTGGTGCGCTGCTGGCAAGTATGACCCTATGGTCACAGAACCGTGTTCAGGTTACAGAGCGTCCCTTTCGGGTGCTCGAACCCGAGCTCGTCTATCTCGGATCGATCCATTATCCAGCTCTCAGTGCTAGAATGGGTCCCCGCAGCTTGCGTCAATTGGCTATGCTTGCTGCAGATATAAAAGAAGAGCCGGGAAGGCGGGTGAGGGTTGTGGGTTATTCACGGAGGGGGCGTGCTGACCTTGCCCTGGCGCGGGCCGAAGACGTTGCTACGGCTTTGAAGAACTTTGGTATTCCTATGGAGAGTGCCATTATTTCTACCGTTACAGTATCGGGCAAAAAGGAAAGTAGCAGGGTGGATATTCTTTTAGAAAAACAAGTAGAAAAACAAGCAGCTTCGCCGGTGGCCAAATCCCTCTATCCTGTTTGGCTCTTACTTTTTATCACTCTTTTTACCTTAGTTTTTTTCATTGTTGTCTTTACGGGGCGCGCGCGAATGAGATCACCCTGGCTATAAACTGGCATGTCGCAGAAGATAAAATCAGATCGCCTTAACCTTATGATGGCCTGTGCTTTAGAGTACAAAGATGGCATGCGGGCGCCGGTTGTTACGGCCTTTGGCAAAGGAGAAATTGCTCAGAGAATTCTGCAGATTGCCCGAAAATATAATATACCTGTAGAGGAAGAGCAGATACCCGGGATGTTAGCGAGTTTAGAAAAGGTAAAGATAAGGTCAGAGATACCGCCAGAACTATACCTGGCAGTGGCTCGTATTTTCGCTTTTCTCCAGAGCCGTCGGGAAGGGAGGAATGAAGCCACATGAAGAGCATTTGGGTCAAAAATCTCAAGCCGGGAATGGCTTTTACCAAGCCGGTATTTATCGATAAAGAAAACATACTTGTAAAGGCGGGCGAAGTGATCAGTGAGAGCGACATTGCCCGGCTTACCAAATGGAGCATTAAAGAGGTTTTTAGCGATGGCGAGCCGGTGGTTGAGACGGATGCCAAGCCGGCTACAGGCGCCAGCCAGGCGGAACAGAATCTGCTGGAAGCCTCCCGCAAGGCGCTGAAGCACCTCATTAAAGAAAAGCCCTCTTTTGATACCCTGATGGCCGATGGTGAGCGTGTGATCGGCAATGTCTATGAATACCTCGCGCGTGATACGGCAACCCAAATATCACCAGTGAGAACCACTGCTGAACGCATCGTTAACTTGGTGGATAGCGCTCCGGGAATTCATATCTTTACTAACGAATACTTGCAGGCACCAAATCTATACCGGCATGCCATGATCAATGGAATATTCGCGACAGAGCTGGCCCGGGGTCTTGAATTTTCAACCCCCAGGATCATTGAAATCGTTTTTAGTATCCTACTTATGGATGTCGGCATGATGAAGCTGTCCTTCACAAATGCAAAAAAAGATGATGTCTTAACCGAAGCCGAAAAACAGCAGATGCACACTCATCCGGTTTTGGGCTATCAGGTATTGATGAATGTCGGTAAGATAAAAGCGTCTATTGCCCAGGTAGCCCTACAGCACCACGAGCATTTCGACGGTACCGGTTACCCGCGTAAAACTAAGGGTGCCGATATGTCAGAAGGTGCCAGAATAGCATCAATAGTAGATTCTTATACAGCCATTCTTGAACACAAAACCTACCGTAATTCTAAACTGCCGTATGAGGCAATGCGGGAATTACTTACGTTGGGCATCTACCGCTATGATCCTGTTTACTTAAAGGCGTTTCTCAACCGACTTTCCATTTATCCTGTAGGTTCTCTGGTCGAATTATCAGAATTATCACTGGGAATTGTGGTGGGGAGCGTACCTGGAAAACCAATGCGGCCGGTGATTTTAGTTGTGCGCCAGCCCGACCGTACTCGACCGAACCAACCAACCCTTATTCCTCTGTTATATCGTCCCGAGCTGTTTATCTCAAAGGCGCTCGACCCCCTTGAGATGAAGATTTCTGTGGCTGAAGAAATTGATATTGCAGCTAAGAAGCTCTGAGGGAATTGCGAAAATACGAGTTTAAGAGCACAGTGTTTTGCGGTAGAGTTGCAAAAGATAAACTTGTATTCTGAGTTTTTGAATTTTCAGAAAATATAGGTATTTGCAATTTATTTTTGTTTATTGGGGGATATAAATAAATCCGCGAAACCAACTGCTGGCATTGCCCGCATTGTCATACACTCTCACCTGTAACGGTATGGGCTTACCCTGCTGGTGTCTTGAAGCGTCGGGCATGAAGCCTGTGTTCAATACAAAGCCCTTGCGATCGCGGTCGTAATACAGCCCTATGCGGACTTTTTCATCTTCGGTTAACAGGTATCCACCTAATACCAAATCGATCTGGTTGGTTTTTATTCCGCTACCACCGTCATAGACGGCGAGAGTCAACTGGCTTTGCCCTAAAGGGCCATAGGTATAAGGTTGGCTGATAGTGGGTGGCAGATGGTCATCGGCAACAAGTAACGTCGCTCCTTCGGTTAGAGTGGTGCAATAGCCTTTTCGCCGTGGCTGGTAAATGCCAGAGAGCAGAGCACCTTCGGAGTTATACAATCCACGTTGCTGCTGTCGGTTGCTGCGGATGCAGGCTTCGATTTTTTCTCGCCCACTCAGGGAGTAAAATTTTATAGTGTATTTTTTGCTTATGGTCTGCAGGCCGGGTAATTTGCCGGCTTTAGCAGTACTTATTGAAAGAAAGGCTTTGCTGTTAAGTTTAGTGCCATAGATGGTAAGCTCGCCCGCTTGCCGATCAGGTGATTGGCCCGGGTTCAGGTTGTAAGATCCCCCCCTTGTCTGTTCTGGTTGCTTCGCTGATTTCTTTTGCACAGTCAGTTCGACAGAGGATGTGTTGCCGCTGATATCAGAAAGAATGATGCGTATCTGTCGGATTTCATTTTCTGCCCAATCGGATGTATCGATCCAGCCTTTGTTGATTTGCTCTTTGACATAGGCAGGCAGGTTTTCACTTTGCTGTTGTGGCAAAAACAGATTATAGGTGTAAAGCGGTGGTGCAAAACGGGTGCGCAAGCGATCATATAATAAAAAAGTATTACGGCTGTCTTCAGGTTTCATGGCATCTAACACCAACTGAAAAATGCGCTTGCCTTCCAATAGTACATCCGCACGGTAGATGGCGACAGTATTGATTGCGTTGATAGTATCTGCAGCACTAATTTTGAGAGCGAAGAGGCCATCGACAGGCAGAGGCTCGCTGCACCTAAAGAGTCGTTCTTCAGTAACAATGGCACTGCACCTGTGGGTTCGCTGTCCGTTAGTGAGCTTATCAAGATGATGTACAAATACGGCAACAATACTAGGAGCTTTTTTGTCGGCGGCGCCATGCTGTTTTGATGGGAATGGATTTAGGTAGTCTCCCCGGGGGGATATTATTTCATAATGCAAATGGCTGAGGCCGCTGCCTTTATCGCCGGTGTAGGCGAAGAACTCCCCTCGCCTGACCGGTAACCAACCTTCTGGCATGTGGATCATGAAGTAATCACCGGCTGTCATCAGTTGGTACAATTCAAATGCCGCCTGAAGTTGGTGCAGTGAGTGAAAGCGCATTAGGTGGCCGTAAACGCTGCTGTAGCCGTCGCGATGTTTCAGGTAAATAGCCTGCCCAAAACCACTGTTGATATTTGAAGCGTGGATGGATTTTATCCAGGCGTCTGCCGGGCTGTAAATTCTGATGCCATTTTGTGCAAAGGTGCGCAGGTCGAGCCCCTGGTGGATATGATTACGCCGGAACTCGCCAAAGGTACCCGATACTCGCGGTATCATTTTAAGTGGCAGGGGGTATTCGCGCCACTCGCCTGCCTGAGCTAAAGTGGTAGAGATGATACAAAAGACTATCAGTAAAAAATGTCTTATCACAATTTTAATATCGGATAGTAATACCGGGAGTTGTGCGGAATTTTTGTTTTACAAGGGATTTCCATTTGTCTAAAAGGGTTTAGATGGCGGGTAACGCTTGCCTGGTCTGCACCACGTAATTTCGCAGATGTGAGGATGTTTTCCCGCCGGGCAGCCGGCCACCGCTGCTGTAATTTCCCTGCATGTGAGCATGTCGCCTGCGGAGAGAAAACGTACACCCAGCCAATCTTAAGTCCATAGAATTTTTCATGGGGTGCTAAGCCGTTACACGACCGGTGAGAACGGCGGAGATGGAACCATCGCCCGCTGTAGAGTCACACACCTGCCTGTCGTGGCACAGCTGCAGTTGTCGGTAACCAAAACGAAATATATCCGATTGGTATTTGGGTCTTTCAAACCTCTTCAGGCACGCTTAGTTTGCACAGTCTGTCATGCATTAGCAACCCCTGCCATCTTCCTGACAGGCGAGAACCCGCAGCAGTGTCATGCCCCCTACCCGCCGTTTTGGGTGCTTTTGAAGTAGCGAAAATTGCGCTTGAAGTGCTGCTATCCCAACTAATTCTACCTTCTTAGCCCCTGCCTTCAAGTTAGTTGTTTGCTTAAAACCACTTAAATAGGCTTTATACTGATTGAAGCAACCCCACTGTAACCTATCTTTCTAGACTGGATACCCCGCAAGAAAATATACTTGACGCCCTTAAGTGTTTTCTAAAATTGGCTCTACTTAATCGGGAAACAGTAGCCATGAGCGTGGTGCTATGTGTTTCCTTTAATGCGCGAGGAGTATCATGAGTGCACCTAAAGAAACCATGCAGTTTCAAGCAGAGACCAGGCAATTGCTGGATTTAATGATCCACTCTATTTATTCTAATAAAGAAATTTTCCTGCGGGAGTTAATTTCGAACGCCTCTGACGCGATTGACAAACTCAGGTTTGAAGCCATCGGTCGCCCCGATTTGCTGCCTGCCGGCGAGGAGCTGGCGATTAAAATTGAAGCCGACGAAGAGGCCGGTACGCTGACCATCAGCGACAATGGTATTGGCATGAGCCGCGAAGAAGTGATCTCACATATCGGTACGATTGCCAAGTCCGGTACCCGCGAAATGATCCAGAAAATGAAAGAAGCAAAATCTGAAGGGGCGGTCAATGAGCTGATTGGCCAGTTTGGTGTTGGCTTTTATTCTTCATTTATCGTGGCTGACAAGGTCACGTTGAAGACAACCAGGGCGGGTTCCAATGAGACAGTAATTTGGGAGTCGACGGGGGATGGTACTTACAGTATCGGCGCCGCCGATGCTGCGCCCCGGGGTACGGTGATTACCTTGCACTTGAAACCCGCTGATCCTGAAAATGGACTCGATGATTTTCGCAAGACATGGCATCTTGAAAGAATCATCAAGCGTTATTCCGATTTTATATCCTACCCGATCTATTTGAAAATTGAAACGGAAACCGAAGAAGGCGAAGGGGACAGCAAGAAAAAGGTAAAAAAAACAGAGTATAAGATTGTCAACTCCATGAAGCCGATCTGGCTGCGAGCCAAATCGGATGTCAAAGACGAAGAATACAATGAATTTTATAAGCATATTTCGCATGACTGGAATGAGCCGCTGAAGCATCTTTTGTATCGCGCAGAAGGACGTATTGAATATACGGCGTTGCTCTATATTCCGAAAAAAGCACCTTGGGATTTTTTCTACCAGAGCTACAAGAGTGGCCTGCAGCTTTATGTTAAGCGGGTGATGGTTGTTGAAGCGTTTGAAGATCTGCTGCCCCGTTACCTGCGTTTTGTAAAAGGGGTAGTTGATTCTTCTGATTTGCCACTGAATATATCGCGGGAACTATTGCAGCAGGATCGGCAGATTGTAGCCATCCGCAAGGGACTTACTGCAAAACTGCTGTCGTTTTTTCAGGATATGCTCAACAAAGAAAGAGCGGTGTACCTTGAGTTTTATCGCGAATTTGGCAACGCTCTTAAAGAGGGAGTTAATTCCGATTTTGAGAACCGGGA
>CALHRC010000178.1 GCA_938038265.1 uncultured bacterium | reverse complement strand
GCAGAAACACCCACAGCAGGCTTGATAACCGCAGGGGCAAGACCTGTCTTGCCAGAGCTGGCCATCCCCCCCTCTCCATTGCCCTTTCTATCCGGTGCCTGCTCTTTGGTGGGGAATTCCCCATCAAATGAGCCTTACTGCCCACCCGGCAATTGTCGATACTGCCAGCAAAATGCTCCTCACGCCGCACATTTACCTGACCTGCAACAATCGCCGGGTGGCCCGGTCAAGCCGCTGGTAAAAATGCAGTTTTCTGCGTGTTTCTATTGCCGGTAACGACTGGCCTGCAAGCGAGAACAACGGCTCTTCATGCACCACGGTTTCTGTGCTACTTTCTTCAATATCAGGCAATAGGCGCGGGTCAATAATTTTGGTTTTAGATGAGATCGCCTGGGGATGGTGGTTAAAGACTACAAAGTGACTATTGTTATAGAGCAAAGTAAAGCGTTCTGGCTTACAATCACCACAACTGGTATTGGATAAAGCTGGCGGCCCATTAATAGCATTATTTTGAAAAAAAGTAAATGAAAATGGTTCTGTAATCTGCGCATTCACCGGTGGGGAGACATAATATTGGATCCCCCCAATATCCCCCGGTTGCAGGCTGTTCATCGGATTATGTTCGGGTAATAGCTGCGCCGGTACCATATGATTGTTGAGAGTGACCAAACCGGTTTTGCCTTGCAAGGTCGTCTGCCCCAAAATCGCCGCCCATAAAAAACGATAGCTGCAATTCAACCGGGCATAGTCCGGACTGTAACCACCTGAATAGCCACCACAGTCCGTCGTCACCCCATGCTGGTCTAAAGCGCTTTCCACGCCATCGAGATCACTTAAAGTATGGCGAAAAATACGCGTGACTAACTCTTCACCCCAAGCATCGACTAAATAACGAAAGTACATATAGACATGGTTGTAATCATCGATATTGCCATCCCATGAGATGAGCGAATCACCTAAAATTAAAGTGCCATTCCCGATGCGGCGAAAACCTATGAGCCGGGATGTCTGCGGCCCATAGCCCGTCAGGTCAGAGGCAATTTCAGAGAGCCCTTCATCCACCCATTTCTCTTCATCACTATCATTGCGAAAATTAAAACTAAACTGCAGCAGGTGCTGGTATTCATGCGCTAAAGTTGACATGAATTCATTGCCACCCACCTCAGAGGGATAGGTATCTAAATAGAGCATTTCAGCTTCGTTAGAACGCCGGCCGGTAATTTCTTGCACGGACTCGTCATCAAACTGGTTTAAAGGGTCAAAATAGCCAGCAATATAGCCCCCCCCCGACCCAGACGAATAACCATCATCAATATCTAAAAACAGCAAAATAACCTTGCGGTTGCCATCAATGTCAAGGGGGGTAGTAAACAGCGCGTGTTCCCTGGGGGCAATATTGCGGTCAAATTCGCGCAGTACCTGGCTTACTTTCGCCTCAGCTATCGAGCTGTCAACAGCTACATAGGCAATGGCATGCCTACCCTCGCCAGCATAAAAGGCAGTTACCCGTTTCATCGTATAGCTATCGCGGATTTTAAGTGTCCAAAAAGAGCGCCCCCCCGGCGGGTGCAATAACACTTCTTCATTAACGCAACCCCAAAGCAACAATACAGCTATCACAGATAGAAATTTTATTAGTGAATACTTCAACGCTGGTTGGATATAATAGCTCCTGCAGTCTCTCATAAAGCGGCATTAGGAAGCGAAACTGCCTCCTGTACCAATGATACGCCTACTTTACCCACAGGAAACTACTTTTTTTACCCCAAAAAGATTTCCCGCCCTAAGTAACTGACCACCTCAGACCAGCGACTATCTCCTCCCTGAATTTCACGGCGAGCTTCGGCATAAATAAATTGCGAAGCATCGGTGGAATCAGCCGCATGCACTAAGTAAGCTTCCAAAAAACGCGGCTCTTCTACAGCGCCCCAGACCCGCTTGCCCTGGTGTGAGAGTACAATATGCTCTATTTTCAGCCGCAATGGCGCTGCTAACGGATAGCGTTGCAACATCTGCTGCAGGCGATCATAACCCAATAGCGTATGCCCCTTCAAACGCCCAACAGAAGAATGGTCAATCGCATGCAACAGAAATTCATATTCATCGACTTTGCCAAGGTCATGCAAAAATGCCCCGGCCATCAGCAGGTCAAAATCAGCCATTGGATAGATGCGGGCATAACTCTGGCAGAGCTGCATCACATGCAAGGTATGCTCAAGCAAACCGCCAATATAAGCATGGTGCACAAAACGCGAAGCCGGCGATTCTAAAAAAAGCTTCATAAAAGCGCGATCTTTCAAAAAGCCAAAACAGAGTTCTTTTAACTCCTTATTACGCACTTTACTTAAAAGCGCCTTTAATTCGCGATATAAGACCCTACGGTCATGGGGGGTGCGCTTGAAAAAGCGCGAGAGATCCCAGTCGGTTTTGTCAGATGGCGCTATCTTAAGCAATTTAAGCTGGGTGACTCCTTGGAACTCCTCAACCACCCCCTGGATGCGTACTATCGCTCCAGGCTTTAATGTCTCTGCCAGCTTTTTGAGTTCCGCCGCGGGGCCAAAATAAACTGCCGGCAAATGTCCCGTGCGGTCAGAAAGAATGGCCCTGATAAATGGTTTCTGGCTGCGGCCTGTATTCACTACCAACCGGCGCAACAGAAAATGCGCTTCTTCTAACAAGCCCTTTTGCAAGTCTTTAATAAGCGGGGTGCGGATGAGTTCTAAAGGCACCAGTTTTTCAGCCATGGGTTTATGTCACATAAGCCTTTTGCCATGCCAAGCGAATTTAACAGGAATAAAGCTAAAGCCCTTTGCTTCCCAGCGAAGTACCATAGGCCAAGGGAGACTTGATGTGACATAATACCACTTTTAGTAACTAACAGCCCCCGTTAGCAAAAGTTTGTTTAGGCATTTTAAGAACAGTGTAGTTGCCGTGGCAATAAAAAACCACCCCGCTTTACCCCTTGCGGCTTGTTAGTGACTCAAAAACTTACATTATGTCACCTGGGGGATGTTTTTTGATGGGGAATTCCCCATCTCAGGAATTCTAAAAACTTGAAAGAGGTGCGTAATGCTGCGGCGGTTAGTTGCTCCGATAAGGATTGTTAGAAGGGGACGGCAAAACCTACCGATATGGGTATGAAGAAATCCTAAAAATGGCCGAAATTCATAACTTCAGCCACAGTGAAAGATTACTGCAAATGCGGTGTGGTGCACCTTAAAGCCCTTGCCAAGCGCAGTTGTGGCCCTTGCGGCGCGCATAAATTGATTTTAGTCATGCACACACCCACTTTTTGCAACACCCGTTCTTTAGGTATCCCCTGTATAGAACACTCGTTTGGGCAGTTGCTATAAGAGGGGTAAAACATGTCATCTTGTTGGATGTAAAACTGGTGTTGGCAGCAGCTATTCTTTGGTGAGGATTATGTCTTCACCAGATTTTAGTTGTCTTGATAAGCCATTTTGCTGTAAATCACTTTCGTAAATTTGAACAACAAAGTCACATGCTGCTCCAAGTCTTTTGGAAAATTGTTGTTCATAATTCTCTGATAGGTGACCTTTGACAAACTCCACTATACCAACTTGTTTTCCTAATTTCTTGACATAATTTACGGATGGTATGCTATCCGCGTCGCCTGAAATAAGTAAAGCAACATCGTAAAAGTCCGCTAAGGTAACTATGTCCACTGCTAATTGTGTATCTACTCCTTTCTCCATTACATATTTGTAGAGAAAATCAACTTTCCAGTGTCCACATTCTATAATGTCAATAAAGTCTGTGGTGGTTCGCACACTGTGGTAAAATCTTCTCATCCCTTCAATGTTCTCTTTTTTGTTCTCATAATAACTCTTACACTCTTGGAAGCAAAGTTGCCAGGCTTCTAACGCTAATTCATTTTTAGCGCGGCCAGGATTTGCTTGTTCGGCTAATGCTAAATAAGTTCTTTTTAGGTCTTTGTTTTTGTCAAATATGTCTCTAAAAAATGCTTGAAGTTTTGCATCTGCTGTGTTGAGGTAATCTATTGAGCCGACTACATACCAAAATGTTCTCAGTAATCTAAAAGCAGGTGATGAGTTGTTCCCACTTAATACAGTTCCTTTTTTCCAAACAGAACTTCCTTGTTCAAATATGAACTTATAGAACGCTTCATAATTCAATACTTGAAAATTAAGTTTCTTCGATAAACCAAATAGGTTTGAACCATCAACAAAAATTGCAAATCGTATCATATTGCTTTTTCTTTTATAAAGTAGGTATAGCCAATGTTGTGTGATGCTTTCATAGTCCAAACTCAAATTTTTGTGACAATCTTTTTATATTATAATATATTTAATCTTGCCGTGCCACCCAAAAAATCCATGATGTGACATAATGCACATTTTAGTAACTACCAAGCGGTAAAGCGGGGGATTTAAGGTTTCAAGCTCTTTTTTTATCCTGCAACCGTTTGCCTTTTAAGTGGAGGTGCTCGTGGGTTTTCGGTGAGCCAATGATCTGGGCACCATAGATCCCCCCATGCCCCGAAACCAGGTATGCTATGGTGCAGCTCATCAGCATGGCAATCCCGGTTTCAGCGCCAAAGAGTTCAATGCCCATGAGGGAAGAGGCCAATGGGGTATTGGTTGCGGCCGCAAAAACAGCTACGAACCCGCAGGCGACCAGCAGCTCTGCCGGCACCGGTAACCAACGAGACAAAGTACTGCCCAATGCAGCCCCGATAAAAAACAGTGGCGTGACCTCCCCACCTTTGAAACCGACACCCAGGGTAAACGCTGTCAGCAACAGTTTGGCTACAAAAAACCAGACTGGTCTGGTCTCGGTAAAACTCGCTATAATTTGGGGAACTCCCAAACCAGCAAAGGCATCCATCCCCGGAAACAACAGGAACACAACAGCGAGGATGATCCCCCCTATGGTAGGGCGCAGCGGCGGCCAAGAAATATGAGAAAATACATGTTTAATTTTGTCAACTGTGAGAGCAAAGACCCGGGCGGTCAGGCCAAAGAGAGCTGCGGCCACAAGCAGCGATAAAAACATCCAGCCATCAGCAGTTAGGGCAGCTATTTTAGGATATATGGTATGTTCTGCTCCCCAGAGGTGGCAGACTTCATTGGCTAAAAAGGCAGTTAATACGGCTGGCAACAGCGCATCAAAGCGAATACGCCCCACGATAATGACTTCCAGAGCAAACACGGCACCCGCGGCTGGGGTACCAAAAACCGACGCAAAGCCGCCTGCCATACCGGCAATCAGGATATCCCGGCGCAAGTTGCCATCTGGCTTCAACCAGCGCACCAATTGAAAGGCCAGCGAGCCGCCCATCTGCACAGCGGTGCCTTCCCGCCCAGCGGAGCCTCCTGCCAGGTGGGTTAACAGGGTGGCGCCCAAAACTAAAGGTGCCATGCGAAAAGGAATACGCGCTTGGGGGGTATGCACCTCTTCAATCAATAAGTTATTGCCTTTGTCGGATGTAGCGCCATAATCATGGTACAACCATCCAATTAAAAAACCCACTAGTGGCAGTGACAGATACCACCAGCGGGAACTCTCCCGTACGGCCGTAACCTGCTCCAGAGAAATTAGAAAGAAAGCTGAAGCACTACCAGTTAAGAGAGCAATGATAGCTGACAGGGCGAGGGTAAAAGTGATATAGCGAAAGGCCAGCATTAGACCTGCCGGGGCACTTTGAAGGCTTCTACTGTTTCTGAAGTCACCAAAACTCCGGTGCCGGCATCCTGTGCCAATGCTTCAATAGCTGGCAGAACTTCAAAAACTTGGGCTGGTTCATCCACTGCTTCAATAATCAGGGGCATTTCACTGCGGCGGTCTTCATCAATTGGGCGGATTTTCCCGCGCGAGCCAAAGCCAGTTAAGGCCCGAATAACCGTGGCACCGCTAATTTTTTGGTTACGTAGGGTTTCGAGCACCTCGAGGTATAGGGGTCGATCGCGGTAGCGATCCCCTTCATTGAGATAAATTCGGATTCTGCGGTAGATCTGGCGCGTCATAAACATAATATATAGGAAAATTTACTTTACTGCCACATCAGACGAAAGACTTTTCTCGCCCAGGCTTTCCAGCTAAGGTGGGGCCGGCGACCTTCCGGGAAATGCATATGCGGGATGACCTCAAAGAGACCGGTACCGGCATAATGCTGGTACAAATGAGGGAAATAGCGGGTTTCCAGACTCAGATCGCCAGCCAAAGTCGCGGCCACGCTGTTAAGCACCTTCTGTTCGTCGCGGGAGAAAACGGCTGGTGGCTCGGCAATGCCCCGAAATACCAATCCCTTGAGAACAATTAAAGGCTT
This sequence comes from uncultured bacterium, assembly GCA_938038265.1. GTDB lineage: Bacteria > Spirochaetota > Leptospiria > Turneriellales > Turneriellaceae > CALHRC01. Next base: position 5,437 of record CALHRC010000178.1, on the reverse strand, counting down.
GCCATCGCGTACTTCCGTTGCTACGGACGGCACTACTTCAAGCTCTCCTTTAGAAATCATTTTCATGCAGATTTCGTTAAAAAATTGTGGTTGGGGGGATCCTTCAATGTGCAAGTAGGGCAGTTCACAGATAGCTTTGCCACGTTTTTGAAAGTAATGGCCATCGGCATAGTAGAGGTGTTTACACAGCGAAATACGGTTTAGCTTATCGGGAATTCGCTTGAGAAAGAATAAAATTGCGGCGCGCAGTTTGGGTGTTGCCTCATAAATATCATTTACCAGTTGTTTGGAAATGTGAGCGCCGTATTCCATAGGTATAGTATCGGCATGCAGCTAAAATCTCAATATCTCGGATTATTACCTTATGACGACGCCATCCACCTATTAGAAGAGCACTTTGAGGTAGCACTACAGGAACAAAAAGGCTTTATCTTTGGTTTAGAGCATCCACTGGTCTATACCGCAGGCCTACGCACAGAACGAGAGCATATTTTACAAGACAACCTTACTGTTAAGCCAACCCGCCGTGGTGGTTCAGTGACCCTGCATAACCCCGGCCAGTTAGTGGTCTATTTTGTGATTCCCCTAATTCTCACCCCCGGTCTTGAAACCTTTGTGCGGCGGTTAGAAGCCGCGATCATTGAAACACTATGGCTTTGGGGTATCCCTGCTTTTACCAAGCCACCCCATTCAGGGGCCTTTACTTCCCGTGGTAAGATTGCCTTTGTCGGCCTAGCGCTAAAAAAACAGATTATCTACCATGGAATAGCCATTAACCTCAACAACAACCTAAACGACTACCGGGCCATCCACAGCTGTGGCCTGACTCTGCCGGTTACCCGGGCCCGCGATTTAACCGGTGAAACCATCCCCCTACCCCTGTTCTTTGAACAACTGAGCACCAATATCCAGAAAAGGTTTCTTCATTTTTCCTCGCAGGAATACCGTAGGCAGTTACAGGAACACTTAGAACAAAGCGCCATCCCCTTTGCCGGCTTTCGTCTAGGACAGCTTTTTTTCAACGAACGCCGCTATTGGTTAGCTCACGAAGCCTGGGAGACCGCCTGGCATCTCTACCGACAGGCCTATGGCAAGCTAAGCGAACGAGATTACATTTTGTTCCTACAAGGTCTCACCCAGGCAGCCATGGCGGCCTATAAGCTAGCAGAAGAGCCCAACCTGGCCGGCGCCTATAGCCTGCTACGCAAGGCAAAAAATAAGTTAGAGAATAACAGCTACACACAAACCTATTTAACAAATGCTGGGGAAATCCTCCGCTGGCTTACCGATACCCCGGTGGCCATTAGAGAGCAGCCGATGGGGGGATGGCGCATCCCGCTGTTGCTTTTCCGGTTGGATGAATATGGTTTCTGACTTGACGCAAGGTAAGCCGGCAGTGGAGAGAAATAATAATGCACCAGATTCCGCTGATCGTCATTTCCGGCCCTTCAGGTTCTGGAAAAAACTCTCTCATTGAAAAACTAAAACAGCTGCGCAACGACCTCGAACACAGTATTTCCACCACCACCAGAGCACCGCGAAGCAACGAGCGAGATGGGATAAATTATTATTTTATCAGCCGCGAAGAATTTGAAGAGCAGATCAGGCAAGATAAATTTCTCGAGTACGCTGCAATACTCGACTACTACTATGGCACCAGCCGCGCTGAGATCCAGCGGATCCTCCATTCAGGAAAAATTCCGATTCTTGATGTCGATGTACAGGGCGCCCTGCAAATTAAAAGCTCTGGGATTCCCTGCCGCCTGGTTTTCATTATGCCGCCTTCGTTAGAAGTACTGCGCGCCAGACTGGAAGCGCGTGGCACAGAATCTCCTGAACAGATAAAGCAACGGATGGAATTAGCGCTACACGAAATGAAGTTTCGTCATGAGTACGACATCATTATCGTAAATGACAATTTACAGCGCGCTGTTAAAAAACTAAACAACTACCTCAATTCGCTGAAAATAAAAAATTGAAACCGGAACTCATTATCCTCACCGGCGCCACTGCCTCAGGAAAAAGTGCTGCGCTCTATGCCCTGCCTGCTGGTACCCCAATTGAGATCATCAACGCTGACGCCCGCCAGGTCTATCGGGGTATGGATATTGGTACTGCTATGCCGACGGTAGAAGAACGGCAAAAATTTCCCCACCACCTGTTCCGCTTTCTCAACCCCAACCAAAAAATGAGCGTCGGTCTCTTCTTCAATGAAGCTAAAAAACTGATTGCCGAAATTCAAGCGCGCGGCAATACCCCCGTGATCTGCGGCGGTAGTTTCTTTTACATAAAAACCCTTTTAGACGGTCTTGCCCCCGAGCCACCAATCCGCGAAGAGATCCAAAAGCAAATCGCAGCTCTCTCCCTCACAGAACAACTTGAAATACTGAAAGAACGCGACCCTGTCGCCTTTGAACGTATTGATCGAAAAAACCCCGTAAGAGTAGCGCGCGCACTGGTAGTTACTCTGTCATCAGATAAACCGTTTTCAGCATACTTACCCCAGGGCGGTCTGCGCAATACCATGAGGATGGAACTACTGTGCACTGACCTTACTAAAGAACAATTACATAGCAATATTAAAAGACGCACTAACCTAATGTTTGAACGAGGTCTGATCGCAGAGACTTTTGCACTTTTGCAGCAGGGCTATCACAACTGCGACCCGGGACTTGTTACTATTGGTTACCGCGAAATTGTATCTACTATTGAACAGTATAACCTCACATCAGCTAATGACATCCCCCCCCGACTTATTGGCCAGTTGCAAAGCGAAATTGCCCTGCATACCCGGCAGTTTGCCAAGCGCCAGCTCACCTGGTTTCGCTCGGAACCGAAGTTAAAAAAAGTTGACCCGCTTCAGCTCACTGCATACCTGTCCCGATGTCTGCGCGGGTAACTGAACAGACAGTGGGCAAACCAGACTTTAAATATGAAAAACTAAAAACTAAAGAGATAAAGATGACAACCAATAACAACAGCGCCAAACCGGCGAGCACTCGAAACAACATCCAGGATTTCATCCTCAATGCGGTACGCAAAGATAAGCTCAACATTACCGTCTATCTATCTAACGGCGTACCTATCAAAGGGCGGGTGATAAGTTTTGACAACTTCACCATTATTATTGAAAATGAAGGCCGACAGAGCATGATCTACAAACATGCTGTTACCACCATTACTCCTGAGCGACCAATTCGTCTGAACGTCAGCGAAAACGCCACCGAAGAACAAGCTTAATTTTAACTCCGTGTGTCGCGATGATCCTGAGATTGTTTCGCCTTGTGATGCAATCAGCCGCCATTGCGGCGCTGGCGACGCCGGTTTACCTCAATTTTTACAATGTACCGAGTGGACATCATGGCCTGCTTAAAGAAAGCACTCTTGGCTGGCAATTCCCACCATTAGGCCCGGGGCGCCATTGGCTGTGGACCGGTTTTGTACCCGATAAATGGCAGCTAATCACTGTACCCATCCATCCACCTCCACTTGAAATTGCTTTCCAACAGGGTCTGCGCTTTACCGACGTGCTTGATCTAGATGACCAGTTTCGCATCAGGGTAAACATGCGGGTTTTCGTGCGTATAGAAGCAGATTCTCTGCCTGTGTGGCTGCGCTTAACCGGCGAAAATCCGGCTAAGATCACCACTATTCTCGAAGAGCGTCTCAAAGCGATCTTGCAAAATCGTATTCTGGAGCTATACCGCTCCGACTCCGATATCCCACGCTTAGCAGCCGCGTTACAGAACTATTTACTGAAATCCGCCGAAGCGCCTTTTGCCGCTGACTGGCAACGGATTTTAACCGAACAAGATGTACTACTCGCCCATTTGGAAAGCTGGGAAGTACAACAGATATATGTACCTGACGCGGCAGCCTATGCAATGCAGACCCGCAATATGGCGGAAGTATTCGCAGCCCGGCGCAAGGCTTTAACTGAAAATATTTTTGCCCGGGCGCGTGTCTATGAAAAACAACTGTCTTACCGTGCTGAACGTGAGCACCTTGAAGATCTGCGGGAGTTACTGCAGGCCAATCCATCCTTGCGTGACTATCTCAAATACGACCGGCTCTCCAAAGGTTCGGCTCCAGTTACCATAATCGAGGGGGGGATGTCTGCTGCCCAGCCCAGCATGCCACCACGCGAGGGTCAGGTCGCACCCCTGGCAAGATAACCCCGTGCCTTCCCTAACCGCCCAACGGATATTCCAACACCAAATTGCAGAGGTAAAACCATGAAACATTCTCCAGTAGTGATGATCATGGCCGGTGGTTCCGGCACCCGACTGTGGCCTCTGTCACGCGAGAAAAGACCCAAGCAGCTTTTAGCGCTTTACAGCCACAAAAGCCTAATTCGGGAAACTTATGACCGGGCGTTACTGCTAACCGATAAAAAAAGCATTTTTATCGGCACGGGCGAAAAATACCGCAAAGCTATTGCCAGAGAACTAAACATTAGCCGCCGCCAGTTTATTCTTGAACCTGAAGGAAAAAATACCGCGCCTATCATTGCCCTGTTCGTCAAACAAATGGCGCGCAAGAAAAAAACCGCTAACCGACCTCTGGTGATTTTGTCAGCCGATCATTTTATCAGCAATGTTGAATTGTGGCGCGACACTGTACTCTCCGCTTGTGCCGACAACAACCATCTCATCTGCCTGGGTATTAAACCTACCAGACCAGATACAGGGTATGGCTATATAGAATCTGGTGAAAAGCTAAACGGCGCACTGCATAAAATAATCTCTTTCAAAGAAAAACCCGATATACGCACTGCCGAACAATACATCCGCAGTGGAAATTTTCTCTGGAACAGCGGTATGTTTATCTTCCCACAACAATTATTGTTGAGCGAACTCGCCCGCCATGCACCCGAAATCGATAAGCTCACCGATATCGCACAAAAAAGTGCCAAGAAACTCAAAAAGAGTTTTAGAAAGATGCCTAATATCTCGATAGATTATGCATTACTGGAAAAATCTGACCGGTTGGCTGTTATCCATGGCGACTTTATTTGGGATGATGTCGGCTCATTTGAGGCCATCGTGCGTACCAATGGCCCTGATGCTGCGGGAAACTATCCCGGCCCGGGAACTGCTTACCGAAGCATTGGCAGTGAGAACAACATAATGTACGCCAGCAAGCCAATTGCTCTGTTAGGAGCAAAAAATCTGGTGGTTGTCGAAACTGAACAGGTTTTACTTATTGCGGAACGCTCAAGCCTGGGGGATATAAAAAAGATACGAGAGCAATTTCCTGAATATTTCTAACCAATGGAGATAAAACATGAACTTCTTTACTGACAAAAAAAATATCCTGGTGGTGATAGCTGCGCTCATCGTTGCGGGCTCATCGACAGCGGCAGCTCTGGCCATTTTAAGCCCACGCACACCGGCCACCACAACAGTGAAAATAGAAACTCCGGCTGAAACATCCC